>CAZNRQ010000005.1:0-26248 GCA_964574845.1 uncultured Bacteroidales bacterium | reverse complement strand
ACTTTGTTAAAGACAGGGCCGGACATGATCTGCGTTATGCCATTGATTCTACAAAGCTCAGCAATGAGTTGGGATGGCAACCCTCATTACAGTTTGAAGAAGGCCTTGAAAAGACGGTTGATTGGTATCTGGCCAATGAATCCTGGTTGAACAATATTACCAGTGGTGATTACCAGAAATACTATGAAGAACAATATGCTAAGCGTTAAGTTTCGTTTATTGTCGTTGGGTTTTAATATTAACTAAATATAGTGTGACGGATGGGTTTATTCAACCTGTTTAATAAAAAGAAACAAGACGGGGATGCAATTCCAGTGTATTACGATGTGGATTTCCATTCTCACCTTATTCCGGGGATAGATGATGGATCCAAATCCATTGAGGAGTCTATTGATATCATTACATTTTTTCAGAGTATGGGAGTGAAGAAGATGATCACCACACCTCATGTCTCTATGGAATATTTCCCCAATAAACGTGATGATATTCTCGAAAGATTTTCACGATTGCAAGAAGATATTGCTAAAGCTGGTTTGTCTGTGCAACTCGAAGTGGCCACAGAATATATGATTGACGATGGTTTCAGGGCATTGATGCATCAGGGAAATCTGTTGACTTTTGGTGATAACTATCTGCTTATCGAGCTGGGCAGCTTTGCCGAACACCCCGATTTCTCTTCTCTGATCTTTGATTTGCAAACCAGTGGCTATAATGTCATTTTGGCTCATCCCGAACGCTATTCTTTCTGGCATAGCCATAAGGATATGTATACTACCTTGAAAGAAAGAGAAGTTTTATTCCAGATCAATGCCTTGTCTCTTACCAATGTTTATTCAACCGCCGTGAATAAAACTGCTCAATGGCTGATCGAAAATAATATGATAGATTTCATCGGCTCGGATGTTCACCATGCCAGCCAAAAAGAAATTTATAAAAAAGCGATCGGCAGCAAGCTGTTCGATCGCCTTAAAGAAAAAGGAATTATTAAGAATAACGAATTACTGTAATACCTACAGCTCTGTTATTGTATTTCAGCACTGAAGGCTTCTGCCGAAGGTTCTATCTTTTTGACCAGTCCTTGTAATACGGTTCCCGGACCAACTTCTACAAATATTTTTCCACCGTCAGCGACCATGTTTTTCACAGTTTGTGTCCATAGCACCGGCGAGGTCAATTGGGCGTTAAGGTTTTCTTTTATGCTTTCGGGATCGGTAAAAGGCTTGGCACAAACATTCTGATAAACCGGGCAAATAGGTTGATGGAAGGTCGTGTTTTTGATAGCTTCGGCAAGTTCCAGTCGGGCTGGCTCCATCAGAGGTGAGTGGAAAGCTCCGCCCACTTTCAGTGGCAAAGCACGACGGGCACCCGCAGCCTTGATCAGTTCACAGGCTTTGTCAATACCGGTCATAGAACCTGATATCACCAGCTGGCCGGGGCTGTTATAATTGGCAGCCACTACCACATCGTCAATTCCTTTCAGAATTTCTTCTACTTTTTCATCATCCAAACCTATTATGGCAGCCATGGTCGAGGGTTCTGCCTCGCAGGCTTTTTGCATGGCATAAGCTCGTTTCGAAACCAGGCGAAGCCCATCTTCGAAAGTAAGGGTCTTATTGGCAACCAGAGCAGAGAACTCACCCAGCGAATGTCCTGCAACCATATCAGGTTTGAAATCATCACCCATCACAGCAGCCAGGATCACCGAATGCAGAAAAATGGCCGGTTGGGTTACCTTGGTTTGTCTGAGGTCTTCATCAGTGCCTGAAAACATCAGGTCGGTGATGCGGAAACCGAGTATCTCGTTTGCCTGTTCGAACATTTCTTTTGCCTTGGGGAATTTATCGTAAAGATCTTTTCCCATACCGACATACTGAGCTCCCTGGCCCGGAAAAACATAAGCTTTCATAAGTTAAATTTAATGTGATTATTATTTTCTGCCACCCATCAGGCGAAGCAAAAATAAGAATAGGTTAATAAAATCAAGATAAAGGGTTAATGCGCCCAGTATAGACATTTTGAGGACCATACTGCCGCTGTTGTCGACCATAGTGCCTATTTTCTTCAGACGTTGTACATCATAAGCGGTAAGGCCGGTAAATATCAGCACCCCTATGATACTAATGATATATCCCATCATTTCACTTTTCATGAAGAAATTCACAAACATGGCAATAATAATACCTACCAGTCCCATCATTAGTATAGACCCGAATTTGGTCAGGTCGGTTTTGGTAACATAGCCTGTGATGGCCATAACACCAAACATAGCCGAGGTTATGCCAAAGGTTATACCAATCGTACCCAGATTGTATAACAGAAATATAAAGCTGAGGCTCATCCCCATCAATAAAGAATAGACAATGAAGAGAATTACCATAATTGGGGCCGGCAATTTCTGAATCCCAAACGACATCAGAAGCACAAATCCCAATGGGGCTAGCAAAACTATCCAACCGATCAGGGTAAGTTTACCAGTAGGATATCGGAGTATCTCAAAGAGTGAAGGTGTGGCAGCCCATACAAAAGAAGTGATGGCAGTGATGGTCAGCGCGAGAAACATCCACGAAAAAACGCGGGCCATAAAGGTTCTGGACAAGGCCGCTGTATGAACATTGGGGGTTGCCAGATCCTGATAATATTGTTCATTATATTCGCTCATAATTAGGCATGTATTAATTTGGATGCAAAATTACTGAAAAATTTCTTAATGCAGATTCGAACTGATCAGGTGCAGAAATTCTGTTCGCGTCTTGTCAATCAGAAAGGCTCCCGTGAAATCGGAGGTGGTGGTCACAGAGTTTTGTTTCTGTATCCCGCGCATCATCATGCACAAATGGTGGGCCTCAATCACAACGGCAACACCCAGAGGTTTCAGTGTGTCCTGAATGCAATCTTTGATCTGCGAAGTGAGTCGCTCCTGCACCTGCAGACGGCGCGAAAAAGCGTCTACCACACGGGGTATCTTGCTCAAGCCGACTATATATCCATTGGGAATGTAAGCCACATGAGCCTTTCCAATAAATGGCAGCATATGGTGTTCGCACATGGAGTAGATCTCAATGTCCTTTACTATTACCATTTGCTTATAGTCTTCTTTGAACATGGCCGAACGTAGTATGTCCATTGGGTTGAGTTCGTAGCCATGGGTGAGGTATTGCATGGCCTTGGCCACCCTTTCAGGAGTTTTCAAAAGGCCTTCGCGGGATGGGTCTTCACCCAAAAGCTCCAGCACGGATTTATAATGAGAGGACAGATTCTCTATCAGGTAAGGGTTTTCGGCCACTGGTGTCACGGGCACGTCGTCCATCTCGTTTTCTTCTATCATCGATTTATCTATAACGTTCATAATTTTTATTTTTTTTGTTCTCCAAAATATTCCACAAAATTATTCTCGGTTTCGCAGAGTTTTATGCAATGGAGATCGGCATTCAGGCCACTGAGGTGAGGCTCCAGCTGATTCCATATACCTATGGCAATATTCTCCGTAGAGGCCAGTTTGCCCTTCATGAAATCAACTTCGAGGTTGATGTTTCGGTGATCGAGTTTTTCTATCACAAAGGTGTTGACGATTTCGCTCAATATCTTCAGGTTAATCACAAATCCGGTTTCGGGCTGAACCTTGCCACATACCGTGACAAAAAGTTCGTAGTTGTGGCCGTGCCAATGCGGATTAGAGCATTTGCCGAACACTTCCAGGTTCTGTTCGTCGGAATAATCTTCACGATATAAACGATGTGCTGCATTAAAACGTTCGCGGCGTGTAAGAAAGACCATGCGTTAATTTTTCACAAAATTACAACAAAAAGCAGCGTTTATAACAATCCACTGAATAATTCAGGAATTATGCAACCACTCTGGCATTTGCTTTGCATGCGTCATCCGGCGCAGCGGCGTTTTATTAAAAAGCGTACTTTTACGAAAAATCTTAACGAGTGAAAAAATTCTTATTTCTGATGCTGCTGGTTTTTGCTGCAGCGGTTTCCACAACGGCTCAAACTGACTCAACTCATTACCGTTCGGGAATCGAAAAATACAATACCGGCTATTATGTGGATGCCATAGTACAGCTGAAGCTGGCAGCCAAAGACATGCCCGAATCGCCTGCCGTATATTATTTCATGGGATTGGCCTATAATGCCATAGGCAACTATCAGGATGCCGTCGACAATTATTCTCTTACCCTGAAATATGCGCCCCGCGATGCCAAAACCTATCTGCACCGCGCTATAACCTATAGCAATTTGGGCAAGAACCAGGAAGCCATAGAAGATTGCAATCTCGCCATTGAATTTAATGATAAGAACGAAATGACTTACTTTACCCGGGGCTATTCTAAATATCAATTGAAGGATTATCCCGGAGCCATTCAGGATTACGGCCGGGCCATCGAACTCAACAGCAAATATGCCAATGCCTATTATAACCGTGGCCTAACCTACAGGCGACTGAATTCTTCTACAGCCGCACTCAGTGATTTCACCAAAGTGATAGAGCTTTCGCCCAAAGATTATCAGGCATATATTAACCGCGGACTTACCTACAGCGATCTCAAGAAGTTTCCCGAAGCCCTGGCCGATTACGATTCGGCTATCGCCATCAAACCCGATCATCCCAATACCTACTACAATCGAGGCTTTATTGAATACGAAAAGAAAGATTACGTAAATGCCGAAAAGGACTATACCAAAGCCATCTCGCTCAGGGCCGATTATATAGATGCCTACTACAATCGCGGCCTGGCACGTACCGAACTGAAAAAATATACGGAAGCCATTGCCGATTACCAGATGGTGCTGGTTAAGGCGCCCAAAGATTACGAGACCTATCTCAACCTGGGCCTTTGCTACGACAGGCAGCAAAAATATAAAGAGGCTATCGAATATTATACCATGGCAATTGACTATAAAGCCGATTATGCCAAGGCCTGGGGCAACCGCGGACTGGCAAAGTACAACAACCACGACGAATCAGGGGCCTGCGACGACTGGAAAAAAGCCATGGAGCTGGGCAGCAAGATGGGCGAAACCAATTATAAACTCTTTTGCACCGAAAATAACGGCAAACAGTAGGGGAGAAGGAGAGGGAGGAAAAGGAAGCCTGATATATGCTCCTATTATTACGCAGCTTCCTTCGTTTTCATTAGCTTTGCCACAAATTAAACTTAAAAAACTGACGATATGGGCTTTTTTCAAAATGTAAAGAACAAATTGGGCATAGGCGGCGTTCACGTCGAACTATTTGTCCCCGGGCAGGTGGCTCACGACAGCACACAGCTGGAAGGCAAAATAACACTTACCACCAAAAGCGAACAGGAAGTGATATCCTGCAAGGTGAAAATGATAGAAGAATTTACCAAGGGACGCGGCGACCAAAAAAGGATGAAAATTTACGATCTGGGAGAGGTAACGTTTCCCCTGAATTTTGTGATCCAACCCGGCGTTGTAAAAGAGTTTACGTTTACCCTCCCTTTCAGCGTGGTGCGCTCAGGCATGGATGCCCTGAAAGATATGGGTGGCGCACTGGGCATGTTGGGCACACTGGGCTCTATGGCCAGCGATGAGCGTTCCCTCTATTTTGTCGATGCACATGTCGACGTAAAGGCCGCCGCACTCGATCCTTCCGACAAGAAAGAGATCAGGATAATTTAGGCATTAGCCACCAGTCATGAAAATACTTCCCCGATTCGGCGGAGGCTCCAACTTCCGTCGTATTTATTTCTTAATTACTTTACCTTTCCTATTGTAAAAATCTTTATACCTCACCTCCGTTCCATTTCGAAAAAAGAACAAAAAGACCTTGGTGATTTCATTATTTTGTAATTTTTATAAAACTCTTATTTATAGCACATTGTTGAAAAAGTATTGAAACCGGCTTTCAATATATTGAAAGTCGTTGTCAATACATTGAAAGTCCGTTTCAATACATTGAAAGTCGTTGTCAATATATTGGAAGTCGTTGTCAATACATTGAAGGTCGGTTTCAATACATTGAAAGTCGATGTCAATATATTGGAAGTCGTTGTCAATACTTTGAAGGTCGTTGTCAATGCATTGACAACTGTTGTCAATATGTTGGCACCCGATTCGAATATATTTTTGTGTTTTTCAAAGATTTAACCACTCCATTTCGCATAGTTTCCCTTAAGGAATTTCTACTTATAAACGACCTTTATTCTGGATTTTACTGTACAGAAAAATCTTTTTTCAAGCACTTATTTTTTGAGTAAAAAAATATTTTACTACCACTGCACAATAAAAATAAAACAACCCCGTTATTTTGTTAATTCCATTCATGCCTATCATGATGGTGGCGTGGATTTATTTTTGATTGGTTTATAATGTGAGAAGGCCTGCACACATCGTACAGGCCTTCTCTTTTATAAAAATTGTTGTGCGAATCTTAGTGTTCGCAACATTTTATCTCGCTTATTTTAGCGGTAGAGGGTGACCAGTCCTTTAATCTTGTGGCCCACACCCTTTATTTCTGTATAGTCTATCACATAAGTGAACACTCCCTGAGCCACATCCTTTCCATTATTTTTGCCGTTCCAGCCCTGAGCCACGTCGTGGGTACTGAACATCTCCTTGCCCCAGCGGTCGTAGATCACAAACGAATAATCGCTTTCGTCTACCCCCGAAATGGCCGGAATAAAGATGTCGTTCTTGCCGTCTTCGTTGGGCGTAAATGCATTGGGCACAAATACCAGGGCATTCAGGTAGATGTAAACATCCTTGTTGGCCGTATCCTTGCAGCCATTGTTATCAACTATTAGCTGCACATGGAACAAACCCGAATCGGAATAAGAATGCGAAGGATTTTGCAGTGTCGACACATTGAGCGAGGGGATCACGGGATCGCCAAAGCTCCAGTTCCACAGCAGTGCTCCGGTAGACTGGTCCTTAAAAAAGATAAGGGGATAATCGGTATAGGCATAATCGGGCGAATAATAGAAATCGGCAATAGGGGTAAGGTAGACCGCAACCGGGGTAGTAGCTGTCACCGTACATCCGTTCACATCCTGCGCGGTAAAGGTCACCGTATAATTGCCGTGATGCGTATACAGATGCTGCACCGACGAATCCGTCGAAGTATTGTTGGTGCTGTAAGTATCGTCGAAATCCCAGTGCCAGGTTGAATCTAATACATTGGCGGGAGGCGAATAATCGAAAGCCACATTCAGCGGGCTGCAACCGCTGTTAGGCATAGCGACGATGCTTACCTGTGAACTGCTATAGAAATTCACCGTAGCGGAATTCGTACCCATGCATCCATCGGGGTTCGAACCGGTTACGGTATACACCGTGCTGGAGGTGGGATTGGCTGTCACTGTGGCCCCCGTCGAATTGCTCAGACCTGTTGTGGGTGCCCACACAAAGCTGCCTGCACCGCTGGCGGTCAGCACCACACTGGTTCCCGGGCAAATGCTCGAAGTAGCTGGGGTTACTGAAATCGTGAGTCCGTTGGTAACGCTAATCTGAGTGGTGTCCGTATTGCTGCAGCCCGTGGTCGGGTTGGTATAGGAATAGATGATATCGAAAGTTCCCAGACCCGACGTAGCCGGATTGAACATATTACCCGCTACACCCGTACCCGAATAGGTACCTCCGGCCGGTGAAGCCTGGTTGAGTGTCAAAGGAGGGGAGGTAGCACACAAAGAGGGCATGGTTGAAAATGAAATGGTGGGGTTAGGATTCACCGTCACTGTGACGCTGGCTGTTCCGGTGCATCCCGATGCACTGCCACCCACCGTATAAACGGTAGTTACGGCAGGATTGACCACCACTGGTGTTCCGCTCAAACTGCCGGGCATCCATCCGAAAACAGCTCCCGGAGCCGAACAGGTAGCGCTCAGCGATGATGAGCCCCCGGGACAAATAGCGGGAGGTGTGGCCGTAGCCGTTATCACCATATTTGCATTCACTATCACAGAAACTGTGTCCGTTCCTGAACATCCTCCCGTAAGGGTAATGGTCACGGTATAAATACCGCTGGCGGCAGGAGTAGCATTGGTAATACTGGGGTTTTGAAGGGCACTGGAAAAACCGTTGGGGCCTGTCCAGTTGTAGGTAGTTCCTCCGGCCGTTGAGGTCAGGTTGAGTGTAGTTCCCGGACAAATGGGGCTGTTGCTGGAGGCAACCACTGTGGGTGTAGCACTTACACTCACGGTTGTTGTAGCTGTGGAGGTGCATGCACCTGATGTTACTGTAACGGTGTAAACACCGGAAGCCGCCGGTTGGGCGTTCGTAATTACAGGGTTTTGAACATTGCTCGAAAAGCCGTTGGGTCCCACCCAGTTGTAAGCCGTGCCTCCTGAAGGAGTGCAGCTAAGGTTTAGTGTCTGTCCCGAACAAAGGGGACCGTTGTTGCTGGCAGTGGAGGTAGGTGCCGCTACGGTAACGGTCACCGCATCGGTGCCGGAACATTGTGCACTGCCGCCTGTTACTGTTAAGGTATAGGTGGTAGTGACTGTGGGATTTGCCACCGGATTGGCAATATTGGGATTTGATAAGCCCGTTGGAGGCGACCAGGAAAAAGTAGTTCCTCCCGAACCATTCAACGTTGTACTTTGTCCCGGGCATATGGTAACATCGGGTCCGGCACTTACCGTAAAAACTCCCGAATTAGCGGAGATGACATAATCACAAACATCCCCGGCATTACCGTCTATCATTAGGTAATAAGTTTGGCCAATAGTAAGACCTGTTGCAGATATGGTCCCATTGATGGGAGTGCCTGGATTATAGCAATTTGAGACTGCTGTGTAATTATAACAATCTGTTGTCGAATATATTTCCATCTGAATTCCATAGTTCATTGTACAATTACTCACAGCAACATTAAGTACTGCTGTGGTGGCATCCGCCACAAAGGACATCCACGAATTGTTTTCGATGGAGCCGCAGAATATCGCCCCAAGAGGCGAACCGTTCTCATCGGTATTGTCAGTGGGGCTGACTGTATATCCATACGTAGCGCTGGTATTTCCGCAATAACCATTGAAATTACAAATAGGAGTAGCTGTCGAGCAATAATCTCCTGCCGGAGTACTGTTAAGACAAACCGGACCGGTTACCGCACATATATTGAAAGCTTCGCCTGCCGCACCGTTGGCCGTCCAAACCCTGACATAAACGGTGGAACCGGGTGTAAGTGAGGAGTTATTAATCATAGGCATGGCTCCATTATTACTGTCATCTGCATCGCATTCAATTTCTGTAAGACTGGTGCAGGGTCCTGAATAAATAGCCATACTGGCATCGTAGCTGCTGTTTGCTCCCTGAGTGTCGAAAGTAAGGTGGCCCGAAGCAGGTACCACCACCTGAAACCATACATCGCCTCCAGCATAGTTACCGCAGGAAGGGTTGGGAATTCCAGCGGATGCAGTTGCCCCTACAGTGGTAGAGCTGATATAATTGCAAGAAGTTCCGGGTGTAAGTACTGTTGCGCCTGTGCAATTATCATTTGCCGGTTGTGCTATCATTTGCAATGAAGCGAACAAAAAGATCAGAAGAACCAATATCCTTCTTAGATTTTTTGTAAAGTCGAAAAGGTATATTCTTTTATTCATGTTGAGGGAAATAGGGTATGAAAATTCAGTGAACAAAATTTTTTCTAAAAGTATAATTTTTCTCATAGTAATTACATACCAAACGAAAAAAAATAACACTTCATGAGTTTTTTAATCAGAAGATTAAAATTTTTTTTGATTCTAAATAAGCGGGAGTTTCAAAAATTAATGAGAAAACATATGCTGATACAAAAGGAAAAGGATAAAACAATTATTTGAGAATCGAATACACCCTTTTTAACCCATACGTTTGTGTGAAGTTTTATCCGGAAGAATTAACAAAGAAAAATTCTCAAGGGTTGCCAATTACCACCACCATTTTCTGGGCACGGTATTCTCCAGAACAGTGAGGCCATGGCCCACATCGAAGTGTTCTTTTATCTGCCATTCGGGATGGGCTTCCATAAATTCGTAGATGGCAGCTTTCATTCCCGGGCGCCCATCGAAGGGATTGATCAGCCCGAAAGTCTCGGTATCGTGCATCAAAATCCATTTTCTTACGCGGCTGTGATGATGCTCCAGTTCGGCCTTGATTTGGCCGTACCAGTGGTCGGTATCTATAAAGAGCATATCAGTCTTGCGTATCTTCACCTTTAGATTGTCTTTTTCATAAAGTCTAAAAAACCTTCCATCGGCATCAGCAGCATCCTTCACCAGACGGGCATTGGGGGTAACAATAACATCGTAGCTGTATACCTTGCTGCAGCTCGACATCAGAAAAGCCATGGTCGAGCAGCCTGTTTCCACACCAAATTCGGTAACGGTTTTGCATTTCGAGGCATAATTGGTGAAAATATCGAGGTGGGGCTTCACCGATTCCACATTAAATCCTTTTGTGCCTTTCTTAACATGTTCGAATAGTTTTCGCAGCCGGGGGTATTGGGTTTGTTCCATAAAGTATTAATTTTTTTTATGAGCAAAAAGAAGGGTGGCATAAGCCAGTTCGAGATTTTTTTCGGGCGATAGTTCCTTCACAAAGCGCCAGTCGAGGTATTTGTCGCCGCTTTCCAGCAGATCGCCAATCCTCATTTCCAGAAAAGATTCGCGGGCTTCGCCCACAAGACCGTTCACCCAGCTTTGCAATATCCAGGTGAGCGACCAGATGGGGAGTTCGGCTTCGCCTACCTTCACCTTGTCGATTTCCAAATGATTGGCAAACAAATTCTCTACTCCTTGCGAAGTCATATTATAATAGTGATGCGGATAGCCGTGATAAGGCTGCAGGAAAGGCACGCTGCAAATCAGCGTTCCGCCGGGTTTCAGCACACGGGCTATTTCGCGGGCACAGAGAAAAGGGTCCTTCACATGCTCCAGCACCGAAAGCGACAACACGGCATCAAACACATTATCGCGAAAGGGGAGCTTTTCGCCTACACCCAGCACATCGGTGGTGTCGTAGTCAACTATCTCGAGATTCACTACATTGTCGTAATACATATCGCGTCGGCCGGCTCCGCAATCCAGTATCCAGACTTCCTCATATTTTTCAATCAACTGCAGCACTTCGTGTCCGTAGTTGTTGCTGCTCACGGCATCGGTAGCTACAATATTAAATTTGGCACGCAAATCTTCGCCCAGAAAATTGTAGAGATAACCTTCGGGTAAAATGTAGGGCATATCGTCGCGAAGCAGGGGTTCCAGTTTTTTCAGCTTACTGACCTTGGCATCGGCAATCACATCCATGGGCAAACGCACGCAGCGCCCCTCGGCCTTTCCATACATTTCGAAATGTTCGCGTCCCGATTTGAAATCGCCTTTCTTTACCGCCTGTTTGATATCGGGATTGGCCAGCAAATAGGTCTCTTCCGTGAAATTGGCTTCAGTGGCTGTTTCGCAAAGTTTATATGAGCTCATGCGGGTATGGGTGTTTAATGGATTACAACTTTGAATCAATCAATTTTTGCAGGTCGCCCAGATTGGCGCAGTTCAATATTTCGACGTTTTTGAGCCTTACCTTATATTCTTTTTCCAGAGCCGTAATCACGGCGGCATGTGTCAGCGAATCCCAGCCGGGAACCTCATTGGCCTGCAGTGCGTCGCGGAAATCATAATCAGACAGTTTCAGTTCTTTCAACACAGCTTTTTTAAATCGTTCTGATATCATATCACCCTCCATTTTTTATTTTCTTCTTCCTGTAAAATACGTTCTTTATTGGTGTTTCGTCCGGGTTTGCCCGCCGAACTTTTGATAAGCCAGCGGGGTGGCACCAGATAGATGTGCGATACGGTAATATCAATGCTCATACCTGCTTTCATTATTTCCATCTTTATCTTTTCTTTTTCAGCTTCGCCTTCGACGGTAGTTTCTGCCACAATGCCGATGAGGTCGGTGCCCATGTTTTCATCGTCTTCGCCAAAAGCGATTACCCTGCCTGGAATCACCCCATCCACCAGACTGACGATATCTTCAATATCCTCGGGATAAACATTTTTGCCTGCCGAAATGATGGTGTCCTTCATTCGGCCAATGATATAGTATTCGCCTTTATCTTCAAAACCGATGTCGCCGCTGAAGTACCATCCCTCGTGCATCACGGCAGCGGTCTTTTCGGGATAATTGCGGTAGCCATCGAAGAGGGAAACAGAGCGTATGGCTATCTCTCCGACATGGCCCGGGGGCAATTGCTGCCTGTTATCGTCTACTATCTTTACTTCGCATCCCCTGATAAGTCTGCCTGCCGACACACAGATGCGTGCGCCGGAGTCATCTGCAGAGGGTTTAAATAGACCCTGAGATAAGGCTTTGCGGTCGGCTTTTACTTCGGCAAGCTCACTTCCGGTGAAAGTTTGAGTGATGGCCATGCAGGTTTCGGCCATTCCGTAAAGAGTGGAAATGGCTGTGGGGTTGAGGCCGTATTTGCTGAATCTCTCCACAAAAAGTTCATGACTGTTTTTTCTTATTGGCTCGCTGGCATTGATCACCATTCGGAGACTATCCAGACGGAAGCCTTCTATATCCTCTTCGTGTATTTTGCCTGCCATCAGGTTGAAGGCAAAATTGGGCAGCCAGGTGAGGGTGGCTTTTTCGCGGGATGTTGCCTCAATCAGCAACTCAGGAGCTAGCACCCAGTCGAACGGACTGATCTGTATGGAGGGGATGCCCCACAGGAGCGGCAGATGAAAAGAAGCTATCAGCCCCATATCGTGATATAAAGGGAGCCAACTTACCACCTTATCGGAGGTGGATTTTGCAAGGGCTTCTCCATAAGAGACGGCGTGTTCCATAAGGGCAAGATGCGAAATCAAAACGGGTTTTTGCAATCCGGTGGTACCCGAGGAATGTTGCAAAAGCATGGGGTCGGTAGCCTTAATGTCTGTGGGTGGTTCAAAGGAGGATATATCAACCGCATCCAGATCCTGTTCAAAAGGAAGGAGGATTCCGCGGATGGTGGTTTCATGGTTTTCGATAAGAGGTCGAAGAACGGACTGCAAGGCAACTTCGGTTAATATCCAATCGAGACCCGAACGCTGCGACATGCCTTCGATTCCCTGGCGGAACTTGTCGGGATGCAGGCGGGGGTTGGGGTAGGCCAACACTGCCGGGATGGCGCCAAGAGCGGTAATTCCCATATACAAGGGATAGAAATCGGGATGATGGCGGATGATGATGGCGCATACCTCATCCTTTTTGATGCCCATGCCTTTCAATATAACAGAGAACATTTTGGCTCTTTCGAGCAGTGGGCCGAAAGTCCAGCGGTAGGATTCCCTGCCGGGGTTCCAATGGATAATGGCATCTGAATGAGGAGCGTTTGCCGCATTATTTTCCCAACATTGCCAAATTGTTTTACTCATTTTATTTATACGGCTAAACATATTTTGAACCAAACCGTTGTCAAAATTAGGTATTAATTGTGCTACATCAAAAGGGAATTTTCAGTAAAAGGGGAAAAGCCAAAACAAACCTTCCATATAAAATGGAGCCGATAAATAGTTTGGGCATCCTTCTATAAATGAAAAAAATTATACTGACTGGCAAAAACCAGCCAGTTGACAATGATCTCCGATACAGTAATGAATACAGCAATCGCAATAAGCACTGTAAACTGTAGGCTTTCGTTTTTGATCCAAAACAAAGAGCGTTTCAGGCCCTGTATATAGAGCAATAATAAGGGTATGAGCGCTGCCGATATCAGCCTGCCGGAAACAAAATAAGGGAATTCTTTGGAAGGGTAAAAACATTTCCCAAAGTCGAAGCTCAGGGAAAGCAGCAGCAAATACAGAACAAAGAAAACAAAGCACCACAAAGCAAACCAAATCATCCTGCGTTGGTCATTATCAACTATACGGCGTATTCCCAGTGAAGCCACTACAACGAAAACCAGGGTGGAGACCCAGTAGAAAATATCTGTTGCAAACATCCCAACCTGAGCTCCTGCCCAAACCAGTTCGCCCCTCCAGAAGGATGTCATCAGATAGGCCCAGAAAGTCCAGGCTCCATGAAGGGTAAAGAAAGGATGGTGGAGGAAGTCCTTCAGTGGTTTGTGAGTCCATCCCTGCAACACAATTTTTCCTTCGGAAGCTGTCAGATCGCCGTAATGATACAGATTCCAGGCAAACCAGATCAGGACAGGCAGCAAGGCGCAAAGGGCAAACAGAGCCGTTGGAAGTAAAGAAGAAAATGGTTTTCGTTCTTTTAAGTGCAAGTAGACCTTATACAGCACAAATAATATGACCAGTGCCACCAGGGGAAGATTGGAGGTTTTAACAAAAACTGTCGCAACTATTGCCAGCCCGGTAAGTATAGCGGTTTGCAGTCGGACGTTTTCGTTTCGCATAAGTCTTATCATTCCTAAAAAGGCCAGGCCAAAGCAAACGGGGGATAACACATCACTTTGTATGGAATAGAAGGAATCCTGTGGAAGGATGGCTGCCAGCAAGGGTACTCCCAGTAACATTATTCTGGATTTGGGAAAAAGGGCTAGTGCTGCCAGATAAGCCAGCCAGACAAGCAAGGCTGCGAGAATGACATTTAAAAAACGTATCCAATAGAGCAATCCAATTCCATTTGCTCCGAACAGTAACCCCAAATTGGTCCACATCCCTGCAAGCAGATAATACAATGGGGGCATTGTAGATTCATGGTTTGGGTAAGTACACCAGAGAGCTATGTTTTTGTCTATGCCTTCCTGAACCTTTTCTTTGGGTTGTTTCCATAAAGGCAGAGGAAATTGCTTGCCCGGGATGTTGTCCTTTTTAAGCATATATTCCAGCGAACTGTAGGTCGCAATATACCTGGCTGATTCGGGAGATACCGTTTCGAGAGATTTTGGGAAATGTCCGTGACGGTATTTTATCACCATATCGAAATGTGCCCATTCATCGGCATTGCCAAAGAAAGGATAGGCAGCGGCAAAAAGGAAAACCCGTAATGCGGCAAGAAAACAGAAGACCAGAACCAGTCGTTGTATGTTGTTCAGTTTTTTTAAGAATTGAATTAAGCTCATGAATTCTTCTCCTTTCTGAAGCGCAAACGTATTCCATCAAAAACCAGTATCAATACCATGGCTAACAAAGATAAGAGCAGATAAAGATGTTTGTGCAACAGCAACAACCACTGCACCTGGCCTGTGAAGTAGTCGGAAGTGAGACAAAAGAAAGGATCATTACCGGTGATGAGGAAGGTGCCGTCTTTACAATCCATATCGTTGAGCAAAATCTTATCAGGAGCAATGCTGCCGAAATCCATATCATTTTGCAGATAACCGGCTTTGGTGATCACATAAAAGCTTTTTAAAACATTTTCACTTCTGTTGATGTCGCAGCGCAGGTAGGGGTTGCCTGCCAGATCAAATTCGGTGGTAAAGAATTTCCTCCACTGATAAAGGATATGGGTTTTATTTGCGCTGAATGCGGGATTATCGTTAAAGAAGAATTCGGGATTTCGCACTGGACAAGAGGTTTGCATTGCCACCTGATAGTACATCCGTCTGGTGATCCAATAAACAGACATCATTATTATCAACCCGATACCGACAGCAATGAGAAATCGCTTTATGGGAGGGGCTATCAGAATAATAAGTAGGAAAACGCCGATAAAGGCCATTATTATATAAATGCGAAGATGGTTCGCAGGGTCAGTGGTGTGCCAGGTATAATAGGAAGGAAAAGAAATGCTAACCGGAATATTGGGAGATTGAACTACGGCATCAATAGCACCTTTTTTGCTAATGATATTTGCATTGCTTACCCTACACTGCAGAGCATTTTCTTTAAAGAAAGAAAACACTTGTTTGTTGTGATATACATTTATCGAAAGCAATGAAATGGTGTCGCAACGGTTCAGATTTTTAATATTGAGACTTAGACCGCTTGCATTATTAATATTGTTTGCGCCGTATTGCAGGTATTTATAACCTGCGGTATTAGCTTGCCAGGAGGCCAGGGTAGTTCCCGCATCTTTAAGTTCGACCAAGGAGGGGTGGCTAGTGCGGATAGAGAAGTATAAAAGATCTTTCTGGTCTTTTGCAACACTAATTAACGCATTAGGTGAAAGCAAGTAATATAAGGCAGGAAGGATAAGAAATACAATATAGGCCGGATGAAAGTGTTTTTCAGGTATGCGCGACAGCCAGTAATGTAATCCTGTCAGCAGTATTAAGATGAGCAGGCCTATGAAGAGATATAGTCTTTTTTGCAGGTGTATCAGCCAATCTGCCTGTGAAACAAAATAAGAGGAAGTGAACGTAAAATAAGGATCATCGCCGGTGATGTAATACTTTCCGTTGCGTATCGAAAGATCGTTCAGCATCAATGCAGAGGGTGCAACAGATGACAGATTGTTTTTACAATGAAACAACCCCAAATGGTTGCTGTAAGTTGCATTCCCCAATTCAACAGGGCTTCCGTCCATATCAAAGCGAATAAACTTGTCGGCAGCTAGGTCCACCTCAGTGGTAAAGGAATTGGCAAGGATGTTGGAAGAATGCATTTTGCCCGCAACGAAACAGGGCTCATTATTAAAGTAAGTTTGAAAACTCTTTGCCTGCGAGTTTATGGTTAGTGTGACATGGCTCTGATAATGGCGTCCTTGCCAAAAGAATAATACCATAAGCAGTAAGGCTAAAATGCAGGAGAATATGAAATACCTCACCGGAGGAGACAGAAGAACAATGAAGACAAATGTCAGGAGAAAGGAAATGGATAAAATAATAAGGATGTTTCGTCCGGCATGGGAGGTGTCCCATTCGGTGGAAGGAGGCAGCCATATTTCCACTGGCTTGCCTGCACTTTGCACGGCAACATCCAAAGCTCCCTCTTTTTCAATGAAAGTCGCGTTTGAACTAAGGCATCTTACCTTATTGTGCTCAACCAGCGAATAAACGCGATTATCGCGGAAGAGATTTACTGCCAGAAAGCAGAGGCTGTCGTTGGGCCCGAGTTGGGATACCTTAAGGGTCAACCCTTCTTTGTCATTCAGGGTTCCGCCATAATCCAGGTATTTATAGCCTTTGGCATTTATTTGCCATGATGCGAGAGAATCTTTACCGGCAAACAAACTGATGGTGGCGGGATGTGTGGTTAGGGCTGAGAAATATAAGTAATCGCGGGTTTTTACAGGCGTAGGTGTTGAACTGCTCTTCTGCAAAAAATAATAAAACACAGGCAGTGCCAGCAACAGAAGATATATGGGTTTGAATCTTTTAGTTCCCATGGTAGCTAAGGGGTTTCATTGCTTTCGCCATATTGGTCACATACATCTCGCCTATCTCAAGTACTACATAGTCGGGTTTGTAGCGCATAATTTCGTTCATATCCATGTGGTAGTCCCAAATGTAGATGCTTTCACGAAAGTGATGGGTGAAAAAAGGCTGCCAGGCCACAAAATAGGAATCCCGGTAGAATAGTATCTTTCCGTAGCCATTGGGATTATAGAACCGATATGAATCGGAATTGTGTTTTTTATCAGGAATGATTTCACAGGGAATGGAGTCGTCACAGAAAGGATGTATTTTATAAATACTACGTTTGTTAATGTCGTTGATGATAAGACATTCGGCCAGATCGCCGTTTATGTCGCTGCCTGCCTCCACTGAAATTTCTTTTTCGTTTAACGGTCTCCCGAAAAGGGTATCCATATCGTAGAAACTTTTCATGAACACCTGATAAGCCTTGAAAGCTCCATACTCGTTCCAATGCGTATCGTTGAGATAATAAAGAAGTTTATCCGGATGGCTGTTCTTTAGCCCTATCATGGTGTCGGCCAATGAAACGAAATAATTGATTCCGGCTTTCTTCATGGCGGCTTCTATCTGGTCGAGAAGGCTGGGTTTCTTTTGCTGGAGCCGATAGTATGCAGGCATGAGGTCGTAATATACTGTTTGCTTGGCGGGAGGCACCACCACCAGGAATTTGATTCCCTGACGGGCCAGCATTTCCTGTTTTTCTTTGGTCACCATCACCAATGAGTCGATGAACCCTTGCGAATATGATATCCTACCCATAAAATCATCGGTAAGCCAGGCAAAGGAAGGGAAAAACATCTGCTTTTCACCCATAACTACTTTCCCCGGCATGGAGGATTCGCCAAACAAGTCCAGATACAATGAGGAGCGGCTTTTGATCAGCAGGTTGCGGTAGCGGAAATGATCGTAACAAGCCTGAGAGTATCTCATGAAGATGGTGTCGGGTTTGACAAGCAATGAATCCAGATCAGGGAATTTCTCCAGTTTGCGCTTTTCGATATTGGGTTGTACAGGATAGAAATCAAGCGCATAATTCAACCAGTGAAGTGATATGAAAAGCAGGAATACCAATACAAAATAGAACCCCCGCTTTTGCATCATACTGCTTAAGAACCTGCGCCTGATGCAAAAAAACAATAGAGCAATATCGGCAAGAAGGGTAAGCAGAATAAAGATGATATCGGCAGTTTTCCACTTGAAGATCACTGCCCGGCAGTCTTTGGGTATCTTGATGACCAGATGAGGGTCCTTGTCGTTTTTATCCCTGACCATGAGGGTGCCGTCTTTCACCTTTACCAACTTCACTCCGCTGATGCGACAACTGTCGAAGGTGTTCATTTCTAACGGACAGGTGATGCCATTGATAGAAACACTGTGCAATATGGCCGAATCGCAGGTTTCATCGGGGTCGATGCGGAGGAAGAAAATGGATTGGGCATGACGTATGGTATAATGATAGGTATGCCGCCCCGTATGCGTCTTCTGCTGCTGATATTTTTCGGTATCCCATCGCAGCATTTCGCTCCAGTAGATGGAGATGTTCTCCTTTTTAAAGGCAGTATAATCCACCTTTACTTCCACTTTGCCATAACTGACCACCATACGAAAGAGCAGGAGCAGGGTGGCGGTGCTGAACAGCAACCACAAAACGATCAGGCCGGTATAGTATCTCCACTTTTGCATCAGAACCTGAAATAGATGAAAGGATTAAAAGCTTCGGTGGCGACCGTCATCACGGAAAGTAGCAATAGTGCCAGCAGCAAAAGATGGCTGAGAGAGGACCATAACCATGCGTTTCGTTCGGTTTGCCAACGTTTCGGAAGGCTCAGGGGAAGGCTGAACAATATGCCCAGAGGCAATACCACTTTCAGATCGTTGGTGAGAAAGGCGCTGATGCCCAAAGGAGTGATGTTGCCTGGGGCAAACATGGCCGTAAGGTATTGCGTGGCTCCTTTGAGGTCGGGGGTCATGATGAAAACAAAACCCGTAAGGATGACCAACAAGGTATACAGCAAAGAGAACCACCTCAGACGTGCCAGCCATTTGCCGAGAAAAAGCTGTTCCAACACCAGAAACAAACCCTGAAGGCTGCCCCAGATGACAAAATTCCAGGTGGGACCATGCCAGATGCCGCAAACCACAAAAGTGATCATGGTTGCTGTGACCACGCCTGCCTTGCCCCAGCGGCGGAAGCTGAGCGAAAGCGGCATGAAGAGGTAGTCGCGAAGCCAGGCCGAAAGGGTCATGTGCCAGCGGCGCCAGAATTCGGTGATGGAGCGGCTGATGTAAGGATAATTGAAGTTTTCCGGCAGATCGAAGCCCAGCATTTTGCCCACGCCTATGGCCATATCGGTGTAGCCCGAGAAGTCGAAGAAAAGCTGCAGGGTGAAGGCCACTATGCCCAACCATGCCACCGAAGGACTGATGAGGGCCATATCGGTGTGCATGATATGCGTCACCAGCAGGCTGAGCTGGTTGGCGATGAGCACTTTCTTTGCCAGACCCAGTATGAATCGGCGTATGCCTTGGGCGAAGCGTTCGAAATCGAAGCGGCGGTGCTTCAGGGCCGGGGCCAACTGATGATAACGCACCAGGGGACCCGAGATGAGCTGGGGCAGCATGGTCAGATAGAGCATGGTGTAAACGGGGTTCTTCTCAAACTGCTCGTTCTTGCGATACACATCCATATTATAGGAGATGGCCTGGAAAATGTAGAATGAGACCCCAATGGAGGTGAGTATCTTAATGGTGGGTAGCCCGGTGATGCCTGCAAAAGTAAGGTTGCTGATGATGAACCCGGAATACTTGTAGTAAAGCAGTATTCCCAGATAAATGATGATGCCGATGACGAGAAACCCTTTTTTGAAGGAAGTCTTTGCGATGAGATACGAAACTGTCCAGGCAGTGAGGCCAACTGCCAGGAGCACAATAAGCAGATGTCCTCCGCCCCAGGCATAGAACAGCAGGCTGGCAATGAACAAAAGTATGTTTTTGGCCCAGGTCTTCGGAACTATATAATAACCCAACAGCAGCAGGGGAAGAAAATAGAAGATGAAAACAATGGAACTAAAGACCATGAAGTTGCTGCTGCTTTGTTAAAAGGCCAATAATGTGTTGCTGCTGTCTGCAGATTGTATTCCGGCATTGCTGAAGCCGGGTAAGCACAATCATTTTATATACAAACAGGTTAATGACAAAGATAATGGAAAATTCAGAAATCATAGACGGAGGATTGTTTTTTAAGGCTAACGCTATTTCTATCGCAAATTCATAAAAATATTCAGTAATAAGAGCTGTTGTTGATGAAATTGCATGATTAATATTATCTTTGGTTTATAAAATTCAGAAGTTCCGGCCGATCTATTAAGGACCAGAAATTTCACAATTAAGAACTATGCAATTAGATAAAGTAAAATTAATTGACTTTCCGACCCACCCTGACAACAGGGGCACGTTAACATCTATAGAACAAAATGAAGATATTCCTTTCGAAATAAATCGCATTTTCTACGTCCATCATATCAAAGGGACCCGGGGATGCCATGCTCCAATAGATACCGACGAAGTATTGATCCCTGTGGCGGGAAGCTTTTATGTGAGGGTGTTCGACGAAACTTCATCCAAAGTTTTCTTCCTCGACAATCTTACCAAAGGACTGTTTATACCACGGTTGATCTTTCTGGAAATGTATGATTTCACGGAAGATGCTGTTTGTCTGGTGCTGGCAAACACTCATTACGATGGCGACCGATATTTGAGAACCATAGAAGATTATAGAGCGTATCTTAAAAAAATCAAATGAAAGGCTGGGATTATAAGCAGGAATACGAGCAGGAAAAGCAAGAGATACTTTCGGCCATAGAGGAGGTTCTTGGCTCAGGGCAACTGATATTGGGCGACAAAGTTAAAAAGTTCGAGGCGGATTACGCACATTACTGTGAGGTGAAGTTCGGTGTGGGGGTTGATAACGGCACCAACGCCATTTTTCTTGCCTTAAAAGCACTGGGCATAGGCGCTAACGACGAGGTGATCACAGTGGCCAATACTGCTGTCCCTACGGTTTCGGCCATAGTTTCGGCTGGTGCCACACCTGTGTTTGTTGATATAGATGAAAAGTCCTTCCTGATGGATACCTCTCAAATAGAAAGCGCCATTACACCACGTACCAAATGCATACTTCCGGTTCATTTGTTCGGGCAATGCGTTGATATGAATGAGGTCAACCGTATCGCAAAGCAGCATGGTCTGATGGTGTTGGAAGATTGTGCGCAAAGCCACGGTGCTACATTTCATGGTCATAAAGCCGGCTCGCTGTCGGATATGGCGGCCACCTCCTTTTATCCCACCAAGATATTGGGAACCTATGGTGACGGAGGCATGGTACTGACCCATCAGGAAGCTTGGTGCGAGAAATTGCGACGACTGCGTTCGTATGGAATGGAGAGCACGTATTATGCTATTGAACACGGCTACAATAGCCGCCTTGACGAAATACATGCCGCCATACTGTTGAAGAAACTGGCACATATTGAGGATTATTTAAGTAAAAGAAGAGCGCTGGCCAATCGCTATAACGAATTGCTGAAAGATACCTCTTTGATATTGCCCCTGGAACTTCCCTACAGGAAACATTCCTATTATCTTTACGTGGTAAGGCATACTAAGCGTGACCTGATACTGGAGGAATTGAGAAAGAAGGGCATATTCCTGAACATACATTATCCCTTTCCTATACACCTGATGCCGGGCTATGCCCATCTCAACTATAAAGAAGGCGATCTGCCTGTTACCGAAAGGGTCGCTAAAGAATTGTTTTCGTTGCCCATTTATCCTGCTTTCGGTTTTGATGAACAGAATTCTCTAGCGGAAGCCATTATTGAGGTGATTGATAAGTTGGGGTTGGAAAGTCCTCAGTCCACAGTCCACAGTCGGCAGTAAGCAAAACACACTGAACAAATAACAGAGTTATGGCAACAGGTTTTAGAAATTTATTAGTTTATCAAAAAGCTTTTTCGCTGGCTATGGATATTTATAAAGCTAGCAAGGCTTTTCCAAAAGATGAGCAATTTGGGCTTATAAGCCAGATTAGAAATTGTTCCCGTTCGGTTTGTGCAAGCATAGGAGAAGGATATCGTAAGCGTAAATATCCTGCACATTTTGTGAGCAAAATGACAGATTCGGATATGGAAAACAGTGAGATTCAGGTTTGGCTGGATTTCGCACTTTTCTGTGAGTATATTCCCAAAACAATGTATGATGATTTTAATGCCAGATCGGAAGAAATTGGCCGGCTGCTTAATTACATGATAGAAAATCCTGATAAGTATAAATAATAAGACTTTCATTTGTAGGCAGTCTGCTCTGTGCTTGCCGACTGAGGACTGCCGACTGTAGACTTGTAAATAAACAGATAATAAACCCACACTATGACAAATCACCCCCCCCATATTTCCATCGTAATCCCCGTGTTCAATGCGGAATTGTCGATATCGAAATTAGTGAAGCTGTTGATCTCCGAAATATCTCCCTCCTATGCCTTAGAGATCGTATTGGTGAACGATTATAGCCGCGACAACTCGCACAGCGAATGCCTGAAACTGTATCAGGAACATGAAGGCAAGGTGAAATACTTGTCGCTGGCCAAAAACTTTGGAGAACACAATGCCGTGATGGCTGGATTGAACAAAGTGACAGGCGACTTCGTTGTGATCATGGACGACGATTTTCAGAATCCCGTGGAGGAGGTAGTGAAGCTGATAGAATACTCGGTAAAAAACGATTTTGATGTGGTCTACACTTATTACGATCAAAAGAAACACGGTGCCTGGCGCAATCTGGGTAGCCGACTAAACAACTACATGGCCAGGGTACTGCTGAAGAAACCCAAAGGACTTTACCTGTCGAGCTTCAAATGTATAAACCGTTTTCTGATCGACGAGATTATTAAATACGATTTGCCTTATCCCTATATAGACGGACTGATATTGCGCTCGACGGCCAACATAGGCACCCTGCAGGTTATGCACAACGAAAGAAAAGAAGGCCGCTCGGGATATACCCTGCTGAAGCTGATCAAGCTGTGGTCGAATATGTTTACCAGCTTTTCGGTGATACCCTTGCGCATTTCTATTTTCGTGGGTTTGTTCTTCGCTCTGACGGGTTTCCTTTTCGGCATCTACTCGGTGATAGAACATTTTATGGTGCCCAATCTGCCCGCAGGGTTTTCGCTGACCATCACCGCCATCTTCGTTTTCGCCGGCATTCAACTGATATCGCTGGGGATGATCGGCGAATACATAGGCCGCATTTTTATCTCGCAAAACAAACAACCGCAGTTTACGGTTAAGAAGGAGTATTTGTGATGGGTTCAATTCAGTCCTCAGTCGGCAGTCTTCAGTCGGCAATCGGAGTCGGCAGTCAGCCATTTGCCGACTGTGGACTGCAGACTGCCTACTTTTTATAAATATACAAACATAGCTGTCACATACCATGGAGCCCAATCAATACCAATACATGTTCGAAGTGGAGGACCGCCATTGGTGGTATGTGGGCAATCATGAGAATTTTGTGGGCCAGCTTCGCAGGCGGAACCTTCTTAAAGACGGTATTCAGGTGCTGGATGCCGGCTGCGGAACGGGCAAGTGGCTGGAGATTCTGAAGTCAACCAACGATATCGCCGAAACAGGCATAGATTACCAACCCCTGGCCCTCGAACTGGCAGGCACCAGAGGCAATCTGAACCTGATTCCGGGCGATGTCAACCGGAAGATGTTTGCTGATGAATCATTCGATCTCATCACCAGTTTCGATGTGATCTGCAACAGCAATGTGGACGACGACACCGCCATCAGCCACTTCCGCGACAGCCTGAAACCGGGCGGGCATCTGCTGTTGACCGTTCCGGCCTACCGTTGGCTGCTGAGCAAGCACGACGAAATGGTGCATCAGAACAAGCGTTATACCCGAAAACAACTGCGACGACTGATGGAGAGGCAGGGCCTGGAGGTGGTGAAACTGACCTATGGCGTGAGCCTGCTCTTCCCTTTTGCTTTGGTGAAACGACTTGCCGATAAGATGTTTCGCAGTCACGAGCAGGAGCACAACGAGGTGGAGATGCCTGGCCTGGCTATCAACCGTTTGTTTCTGTCGGTGATGCGCTTCGAGAACTTACTGCTCAGATACATTACTATGCCCGCGGGCCTTTCGGTGATGGTGTTGGCGAAAAAGAAACTGCCGGATTCCTGATCATCTTCCAAAGGATGTATCTGCAAAGGCGGTAAGGATTAGTAGTATCGTTGAAAATATTATCTTTACAGCCTGTTAACGCAGCCCTTATCTTTATGACCTCACGCAAACTCCTGAATTATATTGCGGCTCTGGCTGCCTTTGGTGCGGTGGCATCGGCCGCCATGATATTGTATTACATTCTGAGATACGGTGTGGATGTGCCCTATATGGATCAATGGGAGTTTGTGGGCTTTTTCGATCATCTGGCGCAGGGACAGCTCACTTTCGAGGAGTTGTTTCGTCAGGGCAACGAATACCGACAGTTCTTTCCCAACCTCATCTTCGTGAGCCTGGGCTGGCTGACGCACTGGAACGTCAGGTACGAAATGCTGGTGATCTTTCTGCTGGCCTGCCTCACGGCCTTCAATGTCTATCGCCTGTCGCGCTTCACCTTGCCATCGCAACCCTGGCTGAGGTGGCTGCTGATGCTGCTGGCCTGCCTGTTTATCTTTTCGCCCATGCAATGGGAAAACTGGCTGTTCGGCGTGCAGATAGAATATATGATTCCCGCGGCCTGCATTTCGACGGGTTTGGTGATCAGCTTTGCTAATATAAAGGCTCAGTGGAAGCTGCTGTGGTGCCTGCTGCTGGCGGTGGTCAGCACCTATTCGTGCATCAACGGTTTTCTGATCTGGGTGGTGCTCTATCCCGCCTTGTTTTTTTCCGGAAGGAAGAACGAATTTTTCCGCGACTGGCTGGTAGCGCTGGTATGGTTCACAGCCATGTGCGTGGCCCTGTTCTTTTATTTCAACGGCTATCAGAAACCCGGCAACGAGCCCGGCATGAACGAAGCCCTGATGCATCCGGCCGACGGCCTGCTTTATCTCATGGGGACATTGGGCAACACCCTGAGGGTGGTGCATATTTTGCAGGTCATCATGCTGGTGGGAGGGCTGCTGCTGCTGATATTTGTGGCCGAAATACTTTACGTGCTGTGGCATGCCCGCGATAAGGCGCTGTTGCGCGATGCCGTGGTGTGGATAGTGCCGGGCCTGTATTCGCTGATGACGGCAGGCATGCTGATGGTGGGCCGCCTGGGCTACGGAGCTTATCAGTCGCTGGCTTCGCGCTACACTTCCTATACTTTGTATGTGGCGGTGGCCGCGATATTTCTGGCCGCCATCATACTGCGCCACCGCGCCCGCGGTCGCCGACTGCCTTGGTGGCAACAGGCCATGGCAGGACTGATGATAGCCTTTGTGATCTTCACCAAAATGAATACCTATCCCGTGGCCGTGGCCGAGCTGAAAGCCTATCACGCCCGCATGCAGCATGGCAAAGCCGCCCTGCTGTTCATCAATTATATTTCGCACCAGGATTGCGAAAATCAGTTGTATCCCCGCGATTTCGATGAGCTGAGGCGCAAGGCCAACATTCTGGATTCCTATCATCTGCTGAGGCCCGCCCTGCTGAAGAGTAATATTTTGCAGTATATAGAAGGCGAGGGCAGCGGCAAGGATTATTACGGCAATTTCGATGTGATGGCCGATATGCAAAACCATGTTTTCCTGGCCACAGGTTCGGCCCGGTTGCCGCGCACGGGAGGTCCTGCCGATGCCGTGCTGCTGAGCTTCGACGATGCGCAGGGACGCGCGGTGTTGCTGGCTCTCAGCAACGACGATAAGCAACGCTGGGTGAAGATGGTCTGGGTAGGTCAGCTGCCTTCAGGTCCACTGTTGATACGTGCCTGGGCTTTCGATGCCGATGA
>CAZNRQ010000004.1:0-27521 GCA_964574845.1 uncultured Bacteroidales bacterium | reverse complement strand
AAACAGAAGTGGTGATTAACCGTATTACATGCTCCTACCGCATATTGTAGGAGTTAAGTGTTGAAAGGCAGTTGTTAATCAGGGTTAAGCCATAAAGACCCTGTTTCCATTAATTATGTTTATCAGCAATGGCGGTGAGTTTGTTCAATATTTTGTAGGCGGTTTTTTTTGAGGGAAATTTGTACATATAGGTTTTCAAGTCGTCGATGGCGCCATCAAGATCGTGCTTCATTGAATATTCTTTTAGGGTTACTTCGATGGCTTCGTTGTATTTCTTCAGGGCCTTGTGGTTTTGCCCTTTTATCAGGTAAACCAGAGCGATGTTGAAATGAACGAATCCTAATGAATTGTCCTTTTCTAAAGCACCTTTACTAAAGATAAGACATTGGTCATAATCTCCTTCCTGAAAAGCTTTCCAGCCCTGGTTCCCAATAGTTACCGCCATTGAACTTGAGAAAAAATTGTTGTTGAAGAAATTATTGTTAAAGAAATCTTGCTGAAATGAATTGTTGGCCTGCCCGGTTTCAGTCATGCTGCTGTCGACAATAAACAGAAAATCGAAGTCCACATTAATATCACCCGGCAAACCGGTTTTGACCACACCAAACGATAGGTTGGTTTCGTTGTTGTTCTTCACCAGTATGAGACCTTGCCTGCGATTTTTAACGCTTCCCTCGTATATATAATTGAAGTTATCACTTCCCTGCGTGAAGATGGAAGCATTTTCGGTGTTCAGCAAATACACGTTAATTGAATCAGTGCCCTGAGGAATTTCAAGTCCTGTGAGGTCAGGCTCTGTTTTGTTCCTTTTTGCATCAACCAACCTGTCGTTTAATTTCCCAGATATTCGCAATTCGTTGTTATTTATTTCGGGTGTATTGGTAGTAAAAGCATAATACCAATACTGTGTGCCGGCGGGAATTCTGATATCGATGAGTTTTCTGATGTTGCTGCTATCAGAGGCTTCAGTGGAATTGTTCAAATAAATACGATTTCTGTGGCTTATTGTTCGGAAGGAACCCCAGGGACCGCACCAGTAGGAAATAGTTTCACTATTTCCATTTGAAAAGGTAGTGCTGCTGCTGGAATAAGATTGTGCATGCAGCGTGAAGGTTAGTGTCAAAAAAGACAGGCAATAAATGATGTATTTGCTGAGATTCATATACACAGAGTAAAATATTCTTGCCAAAAGTAAAAACAAATCAGTACATATAGAATGAAAATTAAAATTCTATTGTTGCCTCGCTTGACTGCCTATGTGTTTATCTTTAAGAGGTGTTCCTGCAGCGGTTTCAAACTTTGAATTCCATCCACAACCGACCGGATATTGGGCAGTACCATCATCAGTTTATCGTTGGTTTGCTTGAGCTGGCAGAAACGAGGGTTGAATTTCAAAAACGAAAGTATCTCGGTAAATATGCCCGACTGATAGTAAGCCGAATCGGGGTTGCTGATGAAATAAGCTTTCATTTGGGCATCTTTCAGCACCAGCTTTTCAATGCCCATGGCTTTGGCCATCCAGCGCAAGCGAACTGTATTGGTGAGTTCCTGTGTCTGTTTGGGCACGGGGCCGAAACGGTCGGTAAGCATTTCCTGGTAAGCGTTCAGTCGCTCGTCGGTTTCAATGTTGTCGAGTTCTTTGTAAAGCACCAATCGCTCCGAGATATTCGAAACATAGGTGTCGGGCAGCAGCACTTCCAAATCGGTTTCAATCAGACATTCTTTTATGAATTCTTTGGGTTCCTCGCCGGGTTTGTCGTAGACATCTTTAAACTCATTTTGTTTCAGTTCGAACAAAGCTTCATCGAGAATCTTCTGATACATCTCGAAACCAATCTCCGAAATAAATCCGCTTTGCTGCGCCCCAAGGATGTCTCCGGCACCGCGAATGTCGAGGTCGCGCATGGCGATGTTGAAGCCACTTCCCAATTCGGAGAATTCTTCCAAAGTGCGCAATCTTTTTTTGGCATCTTCCGTCAACACCGAAAGGGGAGGAGCCAGTAGGAAACAGAAGGCTTTTTTGTTCGAACGCCCCACACGGCCGCGCAACTGATGCAAATCGCTGAGGCCATAATTTTGGGCTTCGTTGATGATGATGGTGTTGACGTTGGGGATATCGAGACCCGATTCAATGATGGTGGTTGAAACCAGCACATCATATTGTCCGTCGATGAAATCGAGCATGATTTGTTCCAGCACATGCCCTTCCAACTGTCCGTGGCCAATGGCAACGCGGGTGCCGGGACAAAGTTTTTGAATGAGTTCCTGAATCTCGTGTATATTATTGATGCGGTTGTGCACAAAAAACACCTGTCCGCCCCGCGAAAGTTCGTACATGATGGCTTCGCGAATGCTGGCTTCGTTAAACACATGCAATTCGGTTTGTATGGGATAACGATTGGGCGGAGGGGTAGAAATGATAGAAAGGTCGCGGGCTCCCATCAACGAAAACTGCAGGGTTCGGGGGATGGGAGTGGCGGTGAGCGTCAGGGTGTCTACATTCACCTTAAGCGTACGCAACTTTTCTTTGGAAGCCACGCCAAACTTTTGTTCTTCGTCAATGATGAGCAGGCCGAGATCTTTATACTTCACATCTTTGCTGATAAGGCGGTGGGTACCTATGAGGATATCAATTTTACCTTCTTTCAACTGATTGAGAATCTCTTTCTGTTGTTTTGAGGAACGGAAACGGTTGATGTATTCGACCTTGCAGGGAAAAGCAGCCAGTCGGTCGCTGAAGGTTTTGTAATGCTGCAAAGCAAGAATGGTGGTAGGTACCAACACCGCCACCTGCTTGCTGTCGCAAACCGATTTGAAAGCGGCACGCACTGCCACCTCGGTCTTGCCGAAGCCAACATCGCCGCAAATCAGTCTATCCATGGGGAATTCGGCTTCCATATCCTTCTTCACATCGGCTGTCGATTTAATCTGGTCTGGTGTATCCTGATAGATAAAAGAGGCTTCCAATTCATGCTGCATATAATTGTCGGGCGGAAAGGCATGGCCCTGAGAAACGCGGCGTTCGGCATAGAGTTTAATCAAATCTTTGGCAATGTCCTTGACCTGTTGTTTGGTTTTGGCTTTGAGGGTGCTCCATGCAGTCGAGCCCAAGCGGTTCAACTTGGGTTGAGTGCCGTCTTTGCCAATGTATTTGGAAATGCGGTGAAGCGAATGAATACTTACGTACAAAAGGTCCTGATTGTCGTAAACCAGACGAATGGCTTCCTGCATTTTGCCGTTCACTTCAATCTTTTCGAGTCCGGTGTAGCGGCCAATACCGTGGTCGATATGCGTGATATAATCGCCGGGCTGCAGGTTGTAAATCTCCTTGAGGGTAACGGCTTCGCGGCTGCTATAATTCTCTTTGAGTTTGAACCTGTGATATCTGTCGAAAATCTGATGGTCGGTGAAGCAACAAATTTTAAGATTCTTATCAATAAAACCTTCGTGCAGGGAAGTGTTGATGATGGTGAAATTCAGGGATAGGTTTTCCTTACGGGATTTCAAAATATCATCAATGATAGAGTTGATACGCTCCGTTTGACTTTTGGAATCGGAGAAAATATAGTTATCGTAACCCTGCTTGCCGTAATCCGACAGTTGTTGAATCAGTAAATCGAAGTTCTTGTTGAACGATGGTTGCGGCAGGGTTTCATAATCGAACTGATGAGATGCATTAAAAAACATGTGCTTGCCGAATTCGATGACAGGAAAATTCAGCACTTGACGCATGAGTGCATCACTATCGGTAAACATTTCGTGAGGCTCGGGATTGATGCCTTTGTCGTTGGAAAAAGAAAGATATTCCGCTGCCTTTTGATAAGCGGCTTCCACCATTTCGAAAGTAAGCCCGGCATCATCGAACCAAAGCAGCATGTCTTTCGAAAGATATTCTGTCAAAGAAATCTTCTGATGGAAAAGCTCTTTGTTGCCCGAATCGGGAATAATTTTTATGTGATTCAGTATCTCTACCGACAATTGTGTGGCAGGGTCGAAGGTGCGAATGGACTCCACTTCATCGCCGAAAAGCTCAATGCGATAAGGATTCTCGTTCGAATAGGAATACACATCTATGATACCTCCGCGCACGGCAAACTGCCCCGGCTCCACCACAAAATCCACATGTTCGAACTGATATTCGAAAAGCATTTCGCTGATAAAATCCACCGAAAGTTTCTCGGCCACCTGTATCTTCAGGGTATTCTTCTCGAAAAAACTTTGTTTGATAACCTTCTCAAGCAAAGCCTCGGGATATGTGACCACAATCAGCTTTTTGTTTTTCTTGTGCAATTTGCTCAGCACTTCCGTGCGAAGCAAAACTGCCGTATTGTCAATCTTCTCGAAATTCTTGGGATGCTTGTACGAGGAAGGGAAGAACAGCACACTCTTCTTGAAGAACTTCACATCCTGTTCGCCTAGAATATTCTCCACATCGTTCAGCAGATAGGCCGCCGATTCTTTATCGGGCATCACCACCAGGTGCGAGCGTTCCAGAGAGGCATACACCGAAGCCACAGCAAAGGCCTTGGACGAACCGCTCAATCCCTTCAGATGTATCTTTTGAGAGGTATCTCCTCCACACAAAGAGGCAATTTGAGCAAAAAGCGCCTGATCTTTATAAGCCGATGAAAGGTTGTCGAGAGTCATAGTGCAAAGGTAGGTAATATGTGAGAATAGCAAGGAAGTGGCGTATTCCCCGCATGGAATTATTTATTGGTAAAAGATAGAAGCCCGACTTTTGAGGTTGATTTTTATCAACCTTTATAAACTTCGGTTCATCGTTAAATTCTCTAATTTTGTCCGCTATTTAGAAACAGATCTGAAAAAAACGCTTTACATAAGCTTATTGGTTCTGCTGATTATGCAATCAGGAGGATTGTTTGTTGTATTGAAAATGCAGCAATACACAGCAAAAGCTATAATGCATAATCAAATCAGAAGGAGTGGAAATGATATTCAGCACTTAAGACTGTGTGAAAGCGATTATAATAAATGTATTGTTGACAATAAGGAGATCTATTATAAGGGGAAACGTTACGATGTTGTTTGCCTTACTAAGGCTGGTGATAGTATAGATATGAGTGTGATTCATGATGAGAAAGAAGGCAATGTCGTAAAAAGGATGAAGGATTTCTTTGCCAAGTCTGATGATGGTAGCAAAAAAACACCTCAGGAACTGATACGACTATTAACTCTGGATTATCTTCAAACAGCGCATCCTGACATTTCAATTGTATTTTATCCGTTTACTACATACAAATCCCCTTTTATTGAAGGTTTGATAATGCGAAACACGGAAGTGTTCCTCCCTCCCCCCGAACTGGTATAAGTTTTCTTACTCGTTTATTTACACTTAATTTTCAGGTAATACGCTGATATTACTTATTATTTATTTAATATTTATTAAAATGAAATTGAAAATACTTTTCATTATAGCGCTTATGTATTGCGGAATGCAAGCCGCAATAGCGCAACAAAAAACAGATACAACAAAACTTAAAACTATTTCACTCGACGAAATAACCATCTCGGCCAACAAATTTGCTGAAACCAAAAAAACAGTTGCACAAGATGTAAATGTCGTCAACAAAAAGGAAATTGAAGGCACCCAGGCGCAGTCAACCGCCGATGTTATTTCCAGATTGGGCGGTGTACATGTTCAGAAAAGCCAGTTGGGTGGTGGAAGCCCCAACATCAGAGGCTTTGAAGGAAACCGAGTGTTGCTGGTTATTGATGGAATACGCATGAACAACCTCATCTATCGTGGCGGGCACATGCAGGATCTGATCAAAACAGACAACAACAATCTCGACCGTATTGAAGTTCTTTACGGTCCTTCATCTACCATTTATGGAAGCGATGCTTTGGGTGGTGTTATTCTTATGTATACCATGAGTCCTCTTTTTTCTAGCGATGGAAAACTGAACTTTAAAGCCAATGCCATGACCCGCTATGGATCGGTGGATAATGAATCCACCAGCCATGTGGATCTTAATTTCGGATGCAAAAAATTCGCCTCACTGACTTCGTTTACTTATGCGAAGTTTGGAGATCTGAAAGGTGGAGCCAATCAAAATCCTTTTTATTCCAGCGCCTATGGCGAGCGCCCTTATTATGCAGAAAGAATTGACGGAAAAGATTCTGTAGTCATGAACTCAAATCGTTTTTTGCAGAAACAAAGCGGTTATTCACAGTATGATATTTTGCAGAAGTTTGCTTACAAACAAAACGATCATATCACCCATGGGTTGAATTTCCAGTATTCCAACTCCTCCAATGTGCCGCGTTACGACCGTCTTACACTGGATGGTAGTCGCTCGGTTGTTTCTAAAGACAGTACTTTAGGTTCGGCAGAATGGTATTATGGACCACAATCCAGGTTGCTTGCTGCTTATGATTTCAACTATGATGATGCCAACGGAAAGTTAAATGGTATTCATTTTGGGTTGAATTATCAGGCTTTGGAAGAAAGCCGACACAATCGTAATTTTGGCAATAATTGGCTTAAGAACCGTATAGAAAATGTTAACGTAATTGGTGCTAACATCGACATGCAAAAAACTATCAAAAACCACGAGTTACGTTTTGGTGCCGATATGCAATTGAACAGCCTGAAATCGACTGCCAACAAAAGAGATATCGTAGCCGACACTACCGCTAAATTTGCTACACGCTTTCCTGATGGTAAAAACCATATGAACAACTTTGCCGCTTACATTTCGCATACATGGAAAATAAGCAAAATGTTAACTCTGGTTGATGGTTTGCGCGTCGGTTATTCATCATTGCATTCAACTTTGGCCGATCCTACCAATCCTCCTGATCCTTTGCCTGCCTCGCCTCCTTTCACAGATATTAACCAAAAAACCATAGTATATTCCGGAAGTCTGGGAATTATCAGTACACCCACTGACGATCTGAAGCTTTCCTTTTTGGTCTCTACCGGATTTCGCGTTCCCAATGTAGACGATGTTACCAAGATCTTCGATCCGGCTCCGGGCACGGTGCGTGTTCCCAATGTTAATCTGAAACCCGAAAAGACCGTGAATTATGAATTGGGTGTCACCAAGATATTCAACGGAAATACACGCTGGGAAAACTATGTGTATTATACCGACCTGTATGATGCCATCGTTGTTGGCGAATCGACTTTCGATGGAAAGGATTCTATACTTTACGACGGAAGTATGAGTAAGGTGTATTCTAACCAAAACAAAGGCAGGGCTTATATTTTCGGATTTTCGACCAATGTAAGATCGCAACTTAGCCAACATTTTACTATGGCTTTTGGCCTGAATTACAACTACGGACGCATTAAGACTGACAGTGTTGACACGCCTATGGATCATATTCCTCCATTTATGGCCAACCTGCTGTTGAATTATACCTACAAAAAGTTTAGTTCAGAATTCTTTATCAATTATAACGGATGGAAACGTGCAAAAGATTATGCCGTAGATGCCGGTGCAGAAGATAACCTGGTTTACGGAACGCCTGACGGAACACCTGCATGGTTTACTGCAAATTTGCGCGCATCCTATGATTTCTGTAAATATGCTTCAGTACAGGTGGGTGTGGATAATATTTTCAATACTCAGTATCGCACTTTCTCGAGTGGTATCAACGCTCCCGGCAGAAATATTTTTGCAGCGATTCGTTTACATTACTAATCAATATTAGTTAGCTGAAAACAAAAGAGCCTTGCATGTGGTGCAAGGCTCTTTTGTTTTGAATGGTTTAAGAGGGAATCACCACCGGAAAATCATGATCGAACTGCAGGAAATGCTGTTCGCCCAGAATTTGTTCCATAAAATGGTTGTAAGCAGGTGAGAATTCGAACTTATTGATGTCATAATATACATCGGCCAGTGGCTTGTTACCTATAGAACCCATATCTACTGAGGAAGTGTTGAACTCTTCGAGATGTTGGAACTTTTCAATCGATTTCATAACCGGCATTTGTCCGTATTCTTCACGGAGCAGGAGATCGACAACCTTGTCGGCAAGTGTTTGTGTGAGACGACGGTCGTACATGCGGCAGATGCCAGCACGTGCATAATATCCTGATATCTGTGCACGGGCTTCTATCTTCAATTTGCTGGAAATCTCCGAAGCGATGATACCGCTGATGCCACCGAAACGGGGATGACCATACTCGTCAACTTCGGAACTGGCATAAACCACATCCACCTTATCCTTGGCTTCATCATACCAACGGACGCCTTCGGATACGGCAATAATAAGCGCTTTTTTGGGCGAACGCAAATAGGTTTCTTTCACTTTTTCGAAGAAGAAGTCTTTACGTTCTTTGGTTATATGAAACTCAGGGATCAGAGCCAGTTCGGCACCGCCAAAGGTAGCTGCCCCAGTGAGCCAACCCGCATCGCGGCCCATCACTTCAACGACCAGTATACGCGAATGGGATTCGGCGGTGGTGCGCAAACGGTCGGTAAATTCCATGATACCCTTGGCGCCTGAGGGGAAGCCCGGACAAAGGACTGCCTCAATCTCATTGCCGTTATAATTATGCATGGTTCGTGTGCGGAGGTCGTTATCTATGGTTTTTGGGAAGCCAATGACGGGTATGCCTTCCTGTTCATACAAACGTTTGGCAGCTCCGTTGGTATCGTCGCCCCCAATGGTAACAATTACGTCAATCTTATAGCGTTTGAGGTTGCGCAAAATCTGGGGAACGCGGTCTTCGGGATTCTTTTTTGATGGAAAAGGATTGGTTCGGCTCGAAAGCAGGGCCGTGCCACCATAAAATCCATCGTAGGGCTGATGAGAAAGATCGACCACATCACCATCGCCCAGTAAGCCTTTCCATCCTTTGCGTATGCCATATACTTTAAAGCCCAGCACAGAGGCCCGGTTGCGAATGGATTCTATACTTGAGTTTAAGGCGGGAGTATCGCCACCACCGGTAAGGATGGCCAGGGTTTTTCCGTGGAAGAGTTTCTTGTCTATTTTCATAAGAGTGGATTTTATTTCAGCAAAAATAATATTTTGATCAAAAAGAACGGGTAGCAAAAGCTATTTTTAAAAGGCATTGAGTATTTTATCGGCAAGTACTTTGGCATGTTTGAGGTCGGCTTCTTTCGTAAGGCCTGCGATGTGAGGTGTGAGAATTACATTAGGGGCCGAGATGAGATATTGAAGGGGTTCAGGGTAATCCTCTATGGCGAGGCGCTCGAAATTGGGTGATTCATATTCCAGCACATCAAGTCCGGCACCTAAGACCTTTCCACTTTTCAGGTTTTTTACCAGATCGGCGGTATTCACTACCTGGCCACGTGAGGTGTTAATCAGATAAATGTTCTTTTTGAAGGATTTGATGAAAGCATCGTTTACCATATAGTGTGTTTCTTCCGTCAGCGGGACATGTATGCTGACAATATCGGCTTCTTCGAAAACTTGTTTGAGTGGTATGTTTTCAGCATGCTCAAATCCCCAATCTTTCTTGTACTTATCGTAAGCATAAACAAACATGTGTAGTTTTCCTAGGTATTCGGCAAGTTGCGACCCCATGTTACCATGACCAATGATTACAACTTTTTTATCAATAAATTCCGTGCCTTTGTTTTCGCTTCGAAGCCACTTTCCATTTCGGATCTGTGAATCAGCACTCCTGACATTATGAAGCAATGCAAGCATCATTCCCAGAGTATGTTCTGCAACAGCATTGCGATTTCCTTCAGGTGAGTTGAAGCAGCGTATACCGTTACTTTTGAGATAATCCACATCAATGTTTTCCATGCCCGCACCAATGCGGGCAACAAATTTCAATCGGGGGGCCATATCTATCAATGTCTTGTCGATCACAAAACGGCTGTTGATAACAATGCCATCGTATTGAGCAATGATGGGCTTGAGTTCCTCCGAATTCTTCAGAATAGTAACTTCACATTTGTGACCGGCCTTTTGCAGGGCCCTTTGCAAAAGCAAATTGGTTTTGGTGGCGAAAAGTATCTTCATGGTGATAGTATTGTCATTACAAAAGTAATAAAATTGCGACAGTTGCCAAAGGCGGTTGCGGACATAGATGGAAATATTCTGCTAATCTTCGTACCTTTGCGTCCTAATAACTTGATATGGCAAACGATTGGTTGCCCGTTTCGCGGGATGAGTTGGACAAAAGAGGATGGGATGAGGTGGATGTGATCATCGTCAGTGGCGACGCTTATGTGGATCATCCCAGTTTCGGACCCGCCATGGTAGCCCGTTTGATAGAAAGTGAGGGTTTCCGCGTGGCCATTTTGCCACAACCCAATTGGAGAGACGACCTGCGCGACTTCAAGAAACTTGGTAAACCACGATTGTTTTTCGGTGTTAGCGCTGGCAATATGGACAGTATGGTGAATCATTACACCGCCTTCAAACGGCTGCGTTCGAATGATGCCTATACGCCCGGCAATATGGCCGGCTTTCGTCCCGACAGGGCCGCGGTGGTGTATTCGAAGATATTGAAACAATTGTTTCCCGATGTTCCCGTTATTTTAGGCGGTGTGGAAGCTTCGTTGCGCAGGCTGACGCACTATGATTATTGGGAAGATAAACTGATGCCTTCCGTTCTTCAGGATTCGGGGGCCGATATGCTGATATACGGTTCGGGTATTATGCCGTTAAAGGCTTTGCTGGGCATCATCAAGGCGGGGGGCAGTGTGCAAAGTGCAAGGCATATCCCACAGATAGCTTATCTCACCGATTCGTCGGGTGTGAAGTTTACTGATGATGTCATGAAACTTCCTGCTCACGAGGACTGCCTGAAGAGTAAGATGCTTTTTTCGAAAGCGTTCACCATTATAGAAACCGAATCGAACAAATTGCAGGCTAAGACGCTGGTGCAAAAGACGGGCGACAAATTTGTGGTGGTGAACCCACCTTTTGCCCCCATGTCGGCTAAAGATCTGGACCGCGCCTACGACATGCCTTATACACGCATGCCTCACCCGCGTTATCTGAAACGCGGCGCCATTCCGGCTTACGAAATGATACGCCATTCTATCAATACCCATGTGGGCTGTTTCGGTGGCTGCAGTTTTTGCTCTATATCGATGCATCAGGGCAAGTTCGTTTCGAGCCGTTCAGAGGAATCTATTCAGCGGGAAGCGGAAAGTGTAACCACTATGACCGATTTCAAGGGCTACCTTAGCGATTTGGGCGGCCCATCGGCCAATATGTGGCGCATGCAGGGCATCAAGATGGAAATTTGCCAAAAATGTTCGCGCTATTCGTGCATTTATCCGCATAAATGCGGCAACCTGGGCGACGACCACAAGCCCCTGACTGATCTTTATAAGAAAATAAGCTCCCTGCCGGGCATCAAAAAGGTGTTTATCGGCAGCGGACTGCGCTACGATATGTTCACAGGCAAAAAACCTGAGGAGGATAGCCGTCAGCATTATTCGGATTACTTCAAACAACTGGTGGCTCATCACGTATCCGGACGACTGAAAGTGGCGCCGGAGCATACTTCGGACAAGGTGTTGGAAGTGATGCGTAAACCCAGCTTTGCCTTGTTCGAGCAATTCAAGGAAAAGTTTCTGCGCATATCAGCGCAAGCCGGCTTGCAGCAACAAATTATCCCTTATTTTATTTCGAGCCACCCGGGCTGCTCGGTGGACGATATGATGGAGTGTGCGCTGGAGATAAAGAAGACCGGCATTCAACCTGAACAGGTGCAGGACCTGACACCCACGCCTATGACGCTTTCGTCGGTGATGTATTACACCGGCACCGACCCCTATACCGGCAAACGTCTGCATGTGGCCAAAAACATGGACGATAAAAAGCAACAAAAACTGTTTTTCTTCTGGTATTTGAAGGAAAATAAAGCCGAGATCATCCGCCTGCTGCGCAAATATGGCAGAGGGCACCTGATTGGGAAGATGTTTCGGGATTGAGGAATTCTGATTTTAGATTTTTGATTTCAGATTTGTTTTTGAAGCTGAGAATTGAGCACTGATTGTTGAACATTCGGAATGCTCAATATTCAATTTTTAACTGCTACGTTCCCATTGTTGATGTCAGGTAAGGTCAAAAAAAAACCCCCGCAATCAACGGAGGCTTTCTTTTATTGTTTGTTAGCTTTTTTAACTTTTTTCTCTTCTCTCTTTTCTTTTAGAGATTTGGTTGGTTTTTTCTTTTCTTCTTTGGTTTTGATTGATTTTTCTTTGCTCATAGTATTATAATTTTAGAAGTAATCGAAAGTAAAAGTAGGGATTTTTTCTGAGATGGTTTTATTGACATTGAGATTTTTTTAACAGAATTCAGCATTTGGTAGTTATCATATAGTATATGGTAGTTAATAAACGAAGATATAGTTGCATGAAAATATTTACGGGTTCTTTTTCTGATTGCAATATACTATCTACTAAATACTATATACCAGATACCCTCTTCCTCTCACTTCTCCAGTATCACAAACTCTGTTCTTCGGTTCTTGGCCCGACCGGCTTCGGTATCGTTGTCGGCTACGGGTTTAGCTTTTCCGAAACCTTTGTACGAAAGGCGGCTCGCACTGATGCCATGGTCTATTAGGTAAGTATAAACCGTTTTCGAACGGTTTTCGGACAACAGCAAATTGGATTCGTCTTTACCTATATTATCCGTATGACCGTGAATGGCAACCTTGATACGCGAATTTTCCGTTAGGAACTCAATAAAACCATCTAGAATGGCTTTGGTATCCTTGTTCAGATCGGCACTGTTGGAGCCGAAATAAATATCGTTGAGCTTATACGATTGGCCCACCACAATAGGCTTCACCTCAAAATCCACCTCTCGCACAGCTTCACTGTGGGAGGTGTCTTCGGCCGGAATCAGCTTCGATTCGTAGGCATAATCTTCCTTTTTCACGGTCATGATGTAATCATTCTTGGTGTTAATCACCAGCGCATACTGTCCCGTAACCGAATCCACCGGTATCTGTTTCACTTTTTTGGTCTCCACGTTCTTGATTTCGATTCGGGCTGTCACAGGCTTTTCCGATATCTCTTCCTTGATATTACCTTTCACAATTTTCATTTCGTCTGGCCGGGCCTCCTTATATAGTTCAAACGAATACACATCCCAGCCTCCCGCGCATTTGTATTTGTTCGAACTGAAATAGCCTGTGGTGCCGTCGAGGCTCACAAAAAATCCTGCGTCGTCGGCATCCGAATTGATAGGAAACCCCAGGTTTACAGGTTTACCCCAGCTGCCATCGGGCTGCAATCGCGAATAATAGATGTCGTAGCTTCCCAGTCCGGCCAGGTTGGGCGAATCGGATGAAAAATACAATGTTTGACCGTCGGAGTGCAGAAAAGGTGTTTTTTCGTTGCCTGCTGTGTTGATGTTTTTGCCGGCATTTTCCGGATATCCCCATTGCCCTTTGGCATCCTTTTTCGAGAACCATATATCGTATCCGCCGTATCCGCTAGGCCTGTCGCTGATAAAATACAGGGTGTTGCCGTCGGACGAAACGCAAGGCATACTTTCCCATGTATCTTCATTGTTCACCTTATCCAGATCGATAATTTCGCTCCAGCTGCCATCGGAATCTTTTTTGGTGTAATAAATGTCACAATTGTTGTAGCTCCCTTTGTCCTTACATACCGTATAGAAAAGTTCATTATTATCTATGGTCAGGCTGGCGCCTCCTTCGTTCTGATTCACATTAAAGGGATAAGGCATCTCCTCGCCGTTGCTGTAAGCGCCGTTCTTTTTTTGGCTGTAATAGAATTTTTCGGTGAAAACAGGCTTCTTGATCAGGTCGCTCTTGTTAGGAGGTAATTGTATCACCCTGGCGTAAAACATATTCTCTCCATCAGGCGACATAGAGGGGATGTACTCGTCCGAAGGTGACGAAACTCCTTTTACGCAATGAGGATCGAAGGGCACTGGATTGCTGAACATCTTATTGTACATTTTCGAGTATTTCAGCATGGCCTGTGCACGTGTTTGATCGGCATCCGAGTCTATCTTGCCGGGATCCTTCAGATAAATGGAGAGGTACTTATCTGCGGCAGCCCAATCTTCGGCTCCGTAAGCAATATCGCCAAGATAGTAATACACATTGATGTCGAAATCGGGGCAAAGCTCTATCGATTGTTCGAAGTATTTTTTTGCTGCTTTCAGGTTGTAATCGATCTTTTTGAAACTCATCATGCCGAGGAAGAAGTAACACTTGCCACAGGCCGAATCAATCTCCAATACCTGTCGGAACAGGGGAGCAGCCTCGTTGAATTTCTTATCGCGAAACTTTTCGAAGCCCTGGTCGAACAACTTTTTGCCTTTTTTGTTCTCTACATCGGGGCAGCCATTTTCGTCTTGAGCCAATGCATGACCTGCCGAAGTCAGCAGCAATATGAATAGCAGAAATAGTATCCTGAAGCTATTCCGCATAAGGAAGATTTTTAAGATAACTGTCGGCCAACACCAGCGCCGTCATTGATTCAATAATAGGAACAGCTCTGGGAACAATACAAACATCATGTCGTCCCTTTATGGCAAACTCCACCTCTGCGGCTTCGCGGCTGATGGTCTTTTGTTTCTGAGCTATACTCGATATAGGCTTAAAAGCGACATTAAAACAGATGTCCATGCCGTTAGAAATGCCTCCCTGAATGCCTCCCGAATGATTCGTAAGTGTTTGAAGTCTCTTATTTTTGATAATAAAAGGGTCGTTGTGTTCGCTGCCCCACATGCCTGCGCCTGCAAAACCCGAACCGTATTCGAAACCTTTCACCGAATGAACAGATAACATAGCATGAGCCAGGCGGGCCGATAGTTTGTCAAAAAGCGGGTCGCCCAGACCCGGCTCGCATCCTTTCACCACACAACTTATGATACCTCCCAGGCTGTCGCCTTTTTCTTTAGCTTCTGTTAGCAATGCCAGCATCTTTTCGCTTGTTGAACTATCAGGACAACGTACTTTGCTCGCTTCAATTGTGTCTGTATTGAGATTTATTTTCTTACCCGGCTCCAGAGCCACATTGCCTATCTGTTTCACATAAGCCATCACCGAGATACCCTTCGACTGGATGAATTGTTTGGCAAGGCTCCCGGCCAGCACCACAGGGGCGAATATCCTTCCCGACGCATTCAGTTTGCCCGCACTTTCTTCCGAACCATATTTCGCAAAATAGGTGAAATCAGCGTGTGACGGGCGAAACAACTTATCCAGTTCGTCGTAGTCCTTTTTCTTATGATTGGCATTAAGAATAATAAAACTGATGGGGCCGCCTGTAGTCTTCCCGTTGCATATGCCGGACAGTATTTCAAAATCATCGGCTTCGATTCTTGGTGATGAAAAAAAGTTCCTGGAAGTACTGCGTTTGAGCAATTCCTGATGTATAAGTTGCTCATCAATAGTCAAACCGGGCACACATCCATCCACCACACCTCCCATGACCTTGCCATGCGATTCGCCGAATATTGTTACCTTAAACAGGTCGCCAAATGAATTGCTCATAAAAACAAAATTAGAAATTAAGGAATACAAATATAGGTATAACAGTGCTCAAAAAATGAACACTCTTATTAACAGGAAATATTTTACTGAATGGTAAACTTTTGTATCCGCCTTAGGTTTTCGCCGGTTAGCCTGAGGAAATAAATACCCTGTGCCAGGTGACTGATATCTAATTGCTCGTTGAGTTTAGCGCCTTCGCCGTTCACCTTTTTGCTCATTACTGTTTGGCCCATCGAATTCAAAATGTCAATACTAACCTGTTGGTTTCCCTGAAGGTTGGTCTCAATATTCAGGTAATTCGTTGCAGGATTGGGGCCTATCAGCAGATAGTTTCCTTCATTCTCCTTAACCGCCAGTGGGGTCGAACTATAGTTCAGATCCCAGCCTTGAGCTGTGTTGAGGCTATTGGTTAGGAAAAGAATCAAAACTTTGTTTGTCACCAATGAAATAGATTGCTGATGCGATGCGTTGGTTAGGGTAGTGATGAGGGTATTGGCCGCTTCGTCATAGATCTTAATGAAATCATTATCCGAAGCCAGATCAAAACTATTGAAAGAGATGTTCACATTCGACACTTCAGGTAAATTGATGCGCCATTTACAATTACTGTTGTTGTTATAATTATTAACGTCACTGCCGTCGCTGATGGTTCCGTTGGGAGTGTTCAATTCTGTCAGGTTGCTGCAGAAACTCGTAAGCTTGCCATTGAATGTGAGCAGCCATCCTTCAGCATTCACCGATCCATTGGTAGTAAAACGAACCAACACCTTTTTCCCGGTCGAAACAATTTGGGCTGGGAGCGAGTTCCCTGAAAACACACCCAATACAGAATCCGAAGTGCTTTCGCCATCATAAATAGTAACCACATCATTACCTATTTCAGTGTCAATCCTTTCAAAATTAATTCTGATATTATCAATAATCTCTGTGGGAGCAATAAGCCACATACAATCTTTATTATCCTGGTAGTTGTATTTAGGTCCGCTTCCGTCCTCAATGGTTCCATATGTGTTAGTGATAGTCGTAAGTCCCGAACAATTCTGAGGATAATTGGTGGCAGGATACGAATTTAAAATGGCTTGATGCCCCGAATTGAATGTATATCCCGGATTCAGGTTGTTAAGATAGAAATAGCCGTTATAGGTTCCGCTCCATCCCCAATTGAAATGAAAATAATCTGTTCCCTGATATCCGTCGCAAACAAAAGCATGTCCGCCTTCGCTGCCATAACCTGCATATTGAACCGGCATCTTATTATCCAGATTGGCTTTTATCAGATTGGCCCATGCATTATCATTATAAGAATTGCGGTTATACAATTGGGTGGTGGAAGAGTAGCCAAAATTGTTCTTCATAGCGTTGGCATCGTCATCCATATAAGCTCCCGAACCACTTGGGCTGTACATCATGTCAATAGAGATGCCTAAATGCGACTGCAGCTGCGCCATATCGAAGTTGTATTTTCCCGAAATATCGTTTTGCATACCGTACCAATTGTAAGTAGTGGTCCCAAAATTGGCTGAAAGGTATCCGTAATCAGAATTGTATCCATGCGAACCTGTTCCTTGTGCCGGATAGCGGTAATAATACATAACCTGTGCCATGGCAGTAGCCACACATCCTGTCCATACATGCCCGTCTTGTCCACCTGTATCTTCAGGACACAAATAATTGTAAAACCTTCCCTGATCCCAAATCGACATCAATAAAGGTGTAATAGATTTAGAGCCGCTTTTGGTATTTTGAGGGACAAAGTCGTCTGCAAGGTATTTATTCCAGGTTTCTGATATTTTGCAGTCAGCTTTAAGTGCATTTTGTTTAACATAACTGATCTGCTTATCGTAATCGCCCATCCATGCAGCAAAATCAGGAGAAACATTCTCTTTGCTGTACTTGCCTTCGAATGAATAAGCCAAAACCGGATAAACATCATTATCAGCTGCAATGATTACATACCCGTTTTTTGCTGAGAAAACATAATACATTTCTACATTATCCTTAAACTCCGTATAAGTCAGAACGAGGCTTTCGGGTGCTTTTATCATTTCACCTGACGAAAGTGCTTTCTCATAGTAAAAATTAGTGGCAAGATTTCGTGCAGTATTCATGTCAATTCTTTCAGCCATAACAAAAAAGGAGGAAAGTACAAATAGCAAAGAAACTGGAATAGTCAGGAATTTCTTCATAAATGGGTCGTTTATTCTTTAATGATTTTAGTAAAAAATCTGTCTTGGTTATTCTTTAAAGTCAACAAATACATTCCCGGTGACAGAAAAGAGACATGAACGGTTTTAAATGTTTCTGAATTTTGTAAGTTAAGGTTTTCCGAATACACCCTGCGTCCGTCGAGCGAATAAATCTCGAGAGCGCAATTACCTTCAGTAATATTTTTCAGGTCGAGATTCAACTGATCCTTGACAGGGTTTGGCGAAACAGTAATGTTTGCCGACGACAAATTGAGGTCTTCAATAGAATTCGCTGTATAATAATTTGCGGAAAATCCCTGCGAAAGATCTTTATCGTAAGATTTGAAGAGAACCTGCATATCCCCTGAATAACAGGTAACATCTGCAGGTATTGTCGACCCTGTGAGATTCGCTAGCTGAATACCATTGGCTACATCGGTCACCCGCAAATAATCTTCTGTTCCTATATCGAAGGCATTGAAGTGCAGTTGTATTCCTGTGGCTCCGGTAGGTTTGATACTCCATCGGCACAATTCGTTGGGATGATAATCAAAACTTCCGCTTCCGTCAGAAAAACTTCCCGAAGCAGCAGTCAGAGTTTTTAATCCGGAACAATATACAGGAGAAGTAGTCTCATAACTTGCCAGCCATCCTTCACCCGCGATACTATCGTTTGTAATGAATCTGACCAATAATGATTTTCCTGTTGTAATTATAGGTGCAGGAAGATTTGATCCTGAAAAAGTCCCTAATATCGGAGATGCAATGGTTGAGCCATTATAAACAATAACTTTATCGGAGTCGGCCTCAGTCTTAAATTCCAGAAAAGTAAGTTTAATATTGGTCACCGAATCCTGAGGTTGTATCAGCCATTGACAATCGGAATTGTTCTTATAATTATAAAGCGGACCGCTGCCATCGCTCAATGTTCCTTTAGTCCGGTTCAATATTTCGTTGGACTGACATGAGGTAGGGTAATCGGCACTGGAATCAGGATAGAAATTTAATATCAGTTCATGATCCAGCGTAAAGTCATTTCCTCCCGGAGTCAAATTATCAATCATAAAGTATCCGTCATAACTGCCTCCCCATCCCCAGTTAAAATGGAAATAAGTAGTATCCTGATAACCATCGCATACAAAAGCATGACCTGATACATTAATGGTGTCAGCCCAACCAGCATAATATAAAGGTTTCTTATGATCCAGATGGTCAAATATCAGTTGCTTCCAGTTGGTATGGGTGGCAGTATCTCTGAAAATGTATTGGCAATCGGATGAGTATTTAAAATAGGTTTTCAAAGAAAAAGCTGCTTTATGATTGAACATTCCTGATCCTCCGGGTCCGTAATCCAGATCAACGGATACTCCTAAATGGTAAAGCAAGGTCGCCACAGCCGAATCATTTTGGCGTTCCATCACTTCAAGTGGCATTTTATCCCAGGCATAGGTAGTATTGCCAAAATCCGCCGTTTGAGTTCCATAGTCTGGTTCAACATAGCTATACGAGCCAATCCCCTGAGCCGGGAAACGATAATAATTCATAATCTGCCCCATAGCTGTTGGAACACAGCCTGACCAACAACGGCCATCGGGACCTCCGGTAGCAAAAGGACATAAATTGTTGTAAAATTTCCCTTGATCCCAGGTTGTTTTCACCATGGGAAGCACCTGTTTTATCCCGTTCTTAGGCAACAACCCAAAAGGATTATTTGTTGATAACCTTTGCCATTCAGCGGAAACAGAAGATTTTGGTTGAAGATCATTTTCTATGATGAGCTTGATCTGTTTTTCATAATCCAGCATCCAACGTGTAAAGGCCGGCGGTTGTTCAAGTTCTGAATACCTGCTGCTAAAACCGTAGCCTAAAACAGGAATTACCCTGTCATCTCCGGAAACGATCACAAAACCCTGATAAGAGAAATTGATCACATAATATAAAACCGTAGTACCGGATTTCTTTTCATAAACCTGATCTACATTGATCGTTTTAAACTCGGTAGGGTTTACATAATTCAGATGTGCGAAATAAAAGTTCCTACCAACAAGCAGAGCCTCCTCCTTTGTGATACTTTTCGAATAGGTGATCTCAACCGAGCCTATAATTATCAATAGGATTAGAATGATCTTTTTCATACCCGAAAGCTTTAGATAATAGTAAAAATAATAAGATCTAAAACTAAAAACTGGGTTTTACTCATTTATTATTTTTTCGTGAATGGATTGTTTTTCTCCTCTTATACTAAGTAAATATACTCCTTTCGAAAACGAAGAGATTGATATTGATCTGTTAAACAAACCAGAGAAATTGTTTAAATCCTCTTCATAAACTGTTTGCCCTGTTATTGACGTAAGTTGAAGTTTCAGTGATTCATTATTTTCCGCTACAAATTGAATGTTCAGATTCGTATTGGCGGGGTTAGGATATACAGCAAACTGTTTCAGATTCCCGTTTTCCTCCATCCCTGATGAAGTGGATGTATAAGATGCATCAAAACCTTGTGCGTTCAGATATCCATCTGTTTTGAAAAGCAACATTAGCTTACTTGTGTTGTAGGTATGTGAAGGTGGGATGGATGTTCCGGAGTAAGCGGCAACTTTTACATTAGCCACCTGGTCATAAATGCGCAACGAATCATTGGTCGCAAGATCAAAGGCAGAGAAATTTAAGGTAATAGATGTAGCGTCAGTCGGTGTTATAGTCCAACGACAAAGATGATTATAACTATAATTATCAGATGCACTTCCATCACTAATGGTGCCGCTAGGTGCTGTTAGATTAGTAATGCCACTGCAATACAGTGGATATAAACATCGATAGGAGGCCTTCCAGCCATTAGCAACAGTTGAGCCATTTGTTTGGAATCTAACCAGCATCTGAGGACCTGTTGAGGTAATATCATTTGGAAGTGTGCTACCTGAAAAAGTTCCCAATACTGGTGATGAAGTTGAGTTCCCATCGTAAACAGTTATGATGTCATTAGTGGGTTCGGTTGCTATTGAGATAAAACTCAACACTATTTTTGTGACAGTCTCAGTAGGGTCGATTAACCACATACAATCCTGATTGTTTTGATAGTCGCCTGAACCACTTCCATCTTCAATTGTCCCGGCAATATAAGTTATCGTTTTCGTGCCAGCACAGTTGTAAGGATAACTGGTTGATGGCGGATAGAAATTATATACTACACCATGGTAATCAGTAAAACTAAAACCACCTGCTGTTAGGTTGTCTATGGCAAAATACCCATTGGCATATCCACTCCAACCCCAATTCATATGAAAATTATCGCTGGCGTCATATCCGTCGCAATTCCAGGCATGTCCACCATTGGCGGGATCAGTTCCTGAATAAATTAATGGGTGCCTTACATCAATATTCGATTTTAATAAGGTTTTCCAGCTAGCTGTAGTATACGTAAATTTTGAAGCATACGAACAAGCACTATTATATCTAAAATGATTAATCAGTGCCGATGGACAATCAGAAGTATTAGCTCCTGAACCATCAGCTGCATAATTCATATCTACGGATTTACCCGCATGATAGAGTAAGGTTGCAACAGCATTATTATAATTTCCTAAATTATCGAGCATGTTATCCCAGTTATAGGTTGTTGTGCCAAAATTTATTCCTCCGTGAGAACCCAGCCCTTGATTGGGATAACGATAGTAATACATTATCTGTGACATAGCGGTGGCAACACATCCGGCATAGGCTTTGTCATCAGGTCCACCTGCTGCTGCAGGGCAGAGCTGATTATAATATTTTCCCTGATCCCAGATTGACGTAATAAGCGGAGCAACAGCTTTATCTTTATTAATAGTAAGATTATCTGCTGTTCTGCTTTTATAGTAATTCCAGGAAGTACTAATGTCATTGGTTGCATTTAGATTATTTGTAATGGCATCAAAAATGGTCTTTTTGACACCATTTAACCAGTATCTTAGCTCGGGAGAGATGGCGTTTTCTTTAAAATCGGATTCATATGAATAGCCTAATACAGGTGTGGCAATATCATCAGCACTGACAATTACAAAACCTTTATCATTGATATTAAACACATAATAGATTGGTATCGTGTTTTCCAGTTCCGTATATACCGATGTAACACTCATTGCTTTAAATTCAACAGGAACAAACTGATTCACATGCTCATAATAATAGGCCAATCCTACATTCTGTGCGGTTTGCTGTTCTATTTTTTTAGCCTGAATGGAGTAAGTTAGTAATAATAGTAAGGAAATGAGAACGATACGTTTCATAAATTTACGTGTTTTTTTTTCAAAATTAGTAATATTTTTGCAATGAAATACCTTGATTTGGCTGAATAGAGTTGATTAACGATTAATTAACTATCTTGCACATCATTTGAAATGTGACAAAAAAATGCACATAATTATAAATCCCTTGATATGAAAATTCTAATCAAAAATATCAAAGAACTTGTTTCCGTTGAAACAGATTCCAAAAAACTAAAGTTAAAAGTTTCAGGCAGTGATATGTCGAAACTTAACACAATAAAAAATGCTTATCTCCTTATCGAAGGCGAAAAGATATCTGCCTTTGGCAAAATGGTTAGTTTTGATAACTCCGTTTATGAAAATGAGCCTCAATGTAAGATTATTGATGCCGGCGGCAAAATGGTTTTCCCTTCTTTCTGCGATTCACATACGCATTTGGTTTATGCCGGCAGTCGTGAGATAGAGTATATCGATAAGATTAAAGGCTTGTCCTACGAAGAAATTGCCAAAAGGGGAGGGGGCATATTGAATTCCGCCATTCTTCTTCACAAAACCTCCGAAGAGGAACTCATTAGTCAGGCGATGGCAAGACTGGAGGAAATAAAAATGCTGGGAACCGGTGCCGTCGAAATAAAAAGCGGTTACGGATTGTCACCGGAAGATGAGTTGAAAATGTTAAGGGTGATCAGGAAGCTGAAAAAACTAAGTCCACTGACCATTAAATCAACTTTCCTGGGTGCACATGCCGTTCCGGCTGAATATAAAGGCAGGCAGGGAGAGTATGTCGATCTTATCATAAACGAAATGATACCTATGGTAGCCTCGGAAGAACTGGCTGATTATATTGATGTGTTTTGCGACAAAGGATTCTTTACTGTGGAAGAAACCGAAAGAATATTGATGGCGGGTATGAAATATGGCATGCGTCCGAAAATTCATGCCAATGAGTTGGCATACTCCGGAGGTATTCAAACGGGAGTAAAATACAATGCCTTGTCGGTCGACCATCTTGAATATACCGGAGATGAGGAAATTGCCTGTCTGCTGAATTCCGAAACCATGCCAACCCTTCTTCCGGGTGCTGCTTTCTTTTTGGGAATGGCTTATGCTCCGGTCAGAAAGATGATTAACGCCGGTCTTCCGGTGGCACTGGCCAGTGATTTCAACCCGGGTTCATCACCTTCAGGCAATATGCAATTGATACTATCTATGGGCTGTATCAAGTATAAAATGTTACCCGAAGAGGCAATTCATGCAGTTACATTAAATGGAGCATATGCTATGGGTGTCTCTGAAGAATTGGGAAGCATTGCCGTGGGAAAAACTGCAAACGTTTATATTACAAAACCCATCCCTTCATTGGAGTTTATGCCTTATGCCTATGGCAGCAACAAAGTGGAAACAGTCATCCTGAAAGGAAAAATACAGAAATAACATGAAAACAATAGGATTGATAGGCGGAACCAGCTGGCAGTCGACGGTTGAATATTACAAGATCATAAATGAAGCAGTTGAAGCAAGACTAAAGAACAATCATTCGGCTAAGCTATTATTGTATTCCATCGATTTTGCCGAAGTGGAAGAACGCATCAACCGAAATGCCTTTAACGAGATAGGTGATATGATGGTGGATGCAGCTAAAATGCTCGAAAAAGCCGGAGCCGATTGTCTATTGATGTGCGCCAACACCATGCACATGTTTGCTCCCCTGGTTCAGGATTCAATCACCATTCCATTGATCCATATTGTGGACTCAATTGTCCCTTCTATAAAACAGAAGCATGCTTCGAAGCTTGGTTTGCTGGGCACTAAGCCTACCATGCAAATGGACTTTTATAAGGACAGATACATCAAAGAAGGTTTGCAAATTGTCGTTCCTGATGAGATAGAAATGGACAGGATCATGGAAATAATTTTTACGGAACTTTTCAAAGGCATCATCAATCCGGAAACGAAAACTTATTTGCTGAGTCTTATTGATGGATTGATTAGAGAAGGGGCTGATGGTATCATTCTGGGATGTACCGAACTGCCACTGATCATTCAGCAATCCGACGTAAAAGTTCCGGTATTCGATACCACCGAATTGCATGCACTGGCGGCGGTTGATTTTGCCCTGAAAGCTTAGGATTCTTCCTTGAAAAACACCTTATAATAGTACATTCCGGCCGCTTCGTCGTAACCACGTTCTATATATTCGCGGTTGCCGTGAACATATATGTGGAAGTTCTTGTCGAGTTTGATAACGCTTTTGAAAACCCTTTGTTGTTTCTTAACTGCCTGTGCCGAAATGTCGAATTCGTCTGATATCTCAATATCACGGTCGAGTGTAAACTCGTGCTTGTAATCATTAAAGGCCTTGATCACATCAGGGTTTTGCATCACCTCGCCTGTGAATTCATCCATGCTGAAAGTTTCATTATCCTTAAAGAACTTCACCGATTTGTTCAGCATATCGGCCTGATCGGCTTTGCTGGCTTCGAATTCTGTGGGTAGTTTTTCCACCACAAAATTCTTGCATAGGCTTAGCAGGTTGTGGGTCTGATGATAATTGTCGTTGCGCGGTTTCAGGTTTAGGAAATCGTTTTTCCAGTATTGGGTTTCACTTCCTTTACCTGGATTATCAACCAAAAGTGCCAGGTAGCCTTCCTCTTTTTCGGTGTTAAAGATGATGCAACCTTTATCCAGCTTGCTTATGCTGATACCTTCTTCGCTGTTGATATTGAAGTTTCCACCTTCATGAAGCACTTTCAGAAATATCTCCTTACTCTCTGATTTGAATATCCCGACAGCATCCATTTCTTCGTCTTCAACAATACAATCCTTGAAATACACCACATACAATTCGCCCGATTTTATCTTCGGATGATTGGTTTGCTCGTAGAGATGTTTGCAAATGTTTTTGCTTTGTTCAAATATGTCTTCGGGATTATCAAAGATCTTTGACACATAAGAATAAACTTCATTCAGTTCCAGATCGCCGGTATGCTGTAACCGGAAAAACTCTTCTGCTTTGAAAGTAGAAGTGAAATATTTCAGCAGGGATTGTCTTGTTTCTTCATTGCGGATATCGTAAGGTGCTCTTGAATATAAATTAGGTTCATCGCTGATCTTGTTGCCTATGCCATGAACGCAAAGTTGTTGAAAATCGGTTATAGTCATTGATGTATGAATTTGTTTACAAAGGTAAACTCTCGAGACTTCATTCGCAAGAGAATTTTGATTGGTGAAAAGAATGTTGGATTTTTTACGAAAAACAAGGATTACATTCGGCCAAACTATTAATTTTGGCAAACTTAATTAAAACTTTGTAATACGATGAAGCAACTTGTAGAATGTGTCCCGAATTTCAGTGAAGGAAACGATATGGGCATTATCAAACAGATCACAGATCAAATGGAAACCGTTGAAGGAGTAAAATTGCTGGATGTTGATCCGGGCAAGGCCACCAACCGCACGGTAGTTACTATAGTGGGTGAACCCAATGCCGTTGTGGAAGCCGCTTTCCGCGGTATCAAAAAAGCATCCGAAATTATTGATATGAGCAAGCACAAGGGCGAGCATCCCCGCATGGGAGCCACCGATGTGTGTCCCTTTGTTCCCATTTCAGGTATCACCATGGAAGAAACCGTGGTGTATGCCCGCAAACTTGCCGAAAAGGTAGGCAACGAACTGGATATCCCCGTATATTGTTACGAAAATGCAGCCTTCAACCCTGAGCGCCGCAATCTGGCCAACTGCCGATCAGGCGAATATGAAGGATTATCGAAAAAACTTGTCGATCCTCACTGGAAACCCGATTTTGGCCCTGCCAAGTTTAATCCTGGCGCCGGAGCAACGGCTGTAGGCGCACGCGATTTTCTGGTTGCTTACAATATTAACCTCAATACCACTTCTACCCGCCGTGCCAATGCGGTGGCTTTCGATATCCGCGAAAAAGGCCGCCCCATGCGTGAAGGCAATAGCGTTACCGGAAAGATCATGAAAGATGCCGATGGCAAACAGATTAACATTCCCGGGTCGCTGAAGGCATGCAAAGCCATAGGCTGGTTCATCGAAGAATATGGCATAGCACAGGTTTCCATCAATCTTACTAACATAAGAATCACCCCGGTTCATGTGGCTTTTGAGGAATCATGCAAAAAAGCACTGGAGCGCGGCATGCGCGTGAGCGGTTCCGAACTGGTGGGACTCATACCATTGAAAGCCATGCTGGATGCCGGCAAATATTTTCTGAAAAAACAACAACGTTCAGTTGGCGTTTCAGATGACGAAGTGATCAAGATCGCTGTGAAATCTCTCGGACTTGATGATCTGAAACCTTTCAATCCACGCGAGAAGATCATTGAATACGTGCTGGAAGATATGGATGCCGGAGCTGCAAAGAAACTGATCAATCTTACCTGTAAAGGTTTTGCTGATGAAACCGCTTCCGAATCACCTGCTCCCGGCGGAGGTTCCATTTCAGCCTATATGGGCGCTCTGGGTGCAGCACTGGCAACTATGGTAGCCAATCTTTCGTCTCACAAAGCCGGTTGGGACGAGCGTTGGGAAGAATTCTCCACCTGGGCCGAAAAAGGACAGAAACTCAAAGACGAGATGTTGTATTTGGTGGATGAAGATACCAATGCTTTCAATAAAATTATGGATGCATTCAGCCTGCCAAAAAATTCGGAGGAAGAAAAAGCAGCCCGCGATCAGGCAATACAGGATGCCACACGTTTTGCCACTGAAATTCCTTTCATAACTATGGAAAAAGCTTATGCCTCCATGGAAGTTATTAAAGCCATGGCAGAAATTGGCAATCCCAATTCAGTTACCGACGCAGGAGTGGGAGCATTGTGTGCCCGTTCTGCGGTGATGGGCGCTTTTCTAAATGTGAAGATCAATGCTTCCGGTTTGAAGGACAAAGATTTCGCAAATGGGATTATCGCCAAGGGTGAAACTATTGAACAAAAAGCTAAGGAACTGGAAGCGGAGATACTTCAGATTGTAAACGGAAAAATAAAGTAAGCGTTCTGAAAGAAATTATGTATCTTTAGTCTCTCAGAATTTCGAAAATCAAATTAGTACTAACTATAAAATAATAAGATTATGAAAAAAGTAAATCTCGAATTATCGTCCGAGCAATATAAAGAACTCATCAAACTGGTTTATATCGGCGATTGGGTGATTGACGAGCCCGAAAATATTGTGCTGAACGACCTGGTGCAGGTGGTGTTTTCGAAAGCAAAAGATGCCGGACAGGAAAGCCTCATCGAATTTGATAAGGAAATGAACCTGTATATGCCTTCTCAGGCTTTTGATGACGAAGTGGTTGAAATAGTTGATGATTATGAAGAAGAATGTTTCTGGGATCATTTGATCTATCGCATGGCCGATAAGGATTTGGTGGCAAAGATGGGCGACGAAGCCGAAAAACTAACCAATGAAGAACGTATTGACCTGATCGACCCCATTAGCGAGAAATACGTAAAGGAATTTGAAGAAAACGGCATAGAGAACCTGATTATTAAGTAAGGTCATTTATTAAGTTCTTGCTTTAATTATTTATTAAAACCTGTATTATGAAAGCAAAAATAGTAACGGTGGTAATGGTATTGTTTATAGCTTCCTGCGCCCAGGTGAAGCAGTTAA
>CAZNRQ010000003.1:2147-28445 GCA_964574845.1 uncultured Bacteroidales bacterium | reverse complement strand
ACTGATGTAACAGGAACTGCTACCGGCTATAATCAGGCTAATTATTATGCCGGTGGTTCCCTGGGCGTAATGGGTGGATATGAAGTCCTGCCAAATCCGGTTCCTGCTGCACAAATGCATTACAATCATGTGGCAAGGGTGATCAGTCCTGATTTCCCCGGATTGCCCAATGCATTCGGTGCCACTGCAAATTCAGGTCAGTCATTTACCTACACCTTTACTTATATTTTGCCGACAGACTGGGATGCATCAAAGATCAACATTATAGGACTGTTTATCAACAACAGTGGTCTGATTGATAATGCTTCTGAAGCAACCATACCGGAAGCCGTTACCAATGGATATGTAACCGGAACAGAAGTGGGAACAGCAGGTGTTGCTGAAACAGGAGTTATAGACGATCAAATAAGCCTTTTCCCAAATCCAACCACCGATAATTCTATTATAACCTTAAATCTGGCAAAAGAATCTCATGTGTCAGTAGCTATTTATGAAGTAAATGGCTCCTTGATTGCAAAAAAGGATTATGGAACTCTCTCGGGCGGTATGCTGCTGCCCATTGATATGATCAACTATAGCAAAGGAATTTATTTTTTCAATATTACAGTTGATGGAAAAACCTCCATTAAAAAATTAGTGAAAGAGTAATTTTCAAATATTGTACATAGTAAAGATGCCGGGAAAATTTCCCGGCATCTTTGTTTTACAACTCCGCTTCAAGATATTTCTCGTGGCTTGCTTAAACGATTCAGGCAAGTCGGCTTTTCAATTGAGATTCTTAAAAAATCTTTTCTTTTATTTTACGATAAAGAAAAGATTTCGTAATGATGTGACTGCAAAATATCATAACTTTGGTAAAGCAAAAATTAAACATAATAAACTGGTTATGAACATAGAAAAACGCAAACTACGCATCAGCAACCTCGAAGTCTCTGCTCTGGGACTGGGATGTATGGGAATGAGTTTCGGTCTGGGCCCGGCTGCCGATAAAAAAGAAATGATCGCTCTGATACGAACCGCTGTGGAACATGGAGTCACTTTTTTCGATACTGCTGAAGTTTACGGTCCTTTTACTAATGAAGAATTGGTTGGCGAAGCCCTGGCTCCTTTTCGCAACGAAGTCATAATTGCCACTAAATTCGGTTTCAAACTCGATCCCAATGGGGGACCCAGGTCGATAGGACTGGATAGCCGCCCTTCACACATCAGGGAAGTTGCCGAGGCCTCCCTCAAAAGACTGAGGATAGAGGCTATTGATTTATTCTACCAGCATCGTGTCGATCCTCAAGTACCGATAGAAGATGTTGCAGGAACAGTGAAAGACCTGATACAGGAAGGAAAGGTGAAACACTTTGGCATGTCGGAAGCAGGTGTGAAGACCATACGACTCGCTCATGCCGTGCAACCACTGACTGCCTTGCAAAGCGAATACTCTCTTTGGTGGAGAGAACCTGAAGCTGAAATTCTGCCTGTACTCGAAGAACTTGGGATAGGATTTGTACCATTCAGTCCTTTGGGCAAAGGATTCCTAACAGGAAAAATTGATGAGAACACAACCTTCGACCCTACTGACTTCCGAAGCAGCGTTCCCCGCTTCACACCTGAAAACCGAAAAGCTAACCAGGCCATGGTCGATTTGCTGGCAGAGGTGGCCACAAGAAAAAATGCAACACCGGCTCAAATAGCGCTGTCATGGCTTTTGGCACAAAAACCATGGATAGTTCCCATTCCGGGGACCACCAAGACCGGACGATTGCTGGAAAACTTAGGTTCCACTGCTATAGTGCTTACTCCTGCAGAACTCAGCGAAATTGATGTTGCTGCTACAAAAATACAGGTCAAAGGCGAAAGATACCCGGAAAGCGCTGCAAAAATGATCAACCGATAATACACTTCTATGAACAAAAAAGTTTTAATATTATCGTCAAGCCCCCGCAAAGGAGGCAATTCCGATATTCTTTGCGAACAGTTCCGTTTAGGATCACTCGAGGCAGGAAATAGCATTGAGAAGATATTCCTGAAAGACAAAAAGATCAATTATTGCACAGGTTGTGGTACTTGTTTTAAGAATAAAAAGTGCTCACAAAAAGACGACATGACAGAGGTTTTGGCGAAAATGGAAGCTGCGGATGTCATCGTCATGGCAACACCGGTTTACTTCTATACCATGTGCGGACAGATGAAAACAATGATCGACCGCTGTTGTGCACGCTACACGGAAATAAGAAACAAGGATTTCTATTTTATCGTTACTGCTGCTGTCAACTCCAAACCAAAAATGGAAAGAACGCTGGAAGAATTTCGGGGATTCCTTTCCTGCCTGTCATATCCCAAAGAAAAGGGGGTTATTTATGGAATTGGTGCATGGGATATAGGTGATATTAAGAAAAGCAATGCCATGAATGAGGCTTTTGAAATGGGAAAAGCCTCCTGAACACACAATAGATCCAGGCTGCAACAAGTTAATCCTTAATTTGAATAAATAAATAACCTACTAAAATAAAACAACAAGAAAATGAAGACAATAAATGTAAAAGCTTTTGGAACCCAGGCATTGGATGCTCCGCTTAAACAAATGAATATTGAACGCAGAGAAGTAACTCCCAAAGATATTGAGATCGAAATTTTGTATTGCGGTGTTTGTCATTCTGATCTGCACACTGCAAGAAATGACTGGGGTGGAACTATTTATCCGGCAGTTCCAGGACATGAAATTGTAGGCAAAGTAACCAAAGTAGGTAATGAAGTAACAAAACTGAAAGTGGGTGATCTTGCTGCGGTTGGCTGTTTGGTAGATTCCTGCAGGGAATGCGAAAGCTGTAAGCATGATCTCGAACAATATTGTTTAAACGGATTTACCGGAACATACAATGGTCGTGAAAAATACCTGGGAACTCAAACCTTTGGAGGTTATTCTGAAAAAGTAGTAGTGGATGAACACTTCGTCCTGAAAGTACCTGCAAATTTGAATCTGGCAGCCGTTGCTCCTTTACTTTGTGCAGGAATCACTACATGGTCTCCGCTTCGTCATTGGAAAGTTGGCAAAGACAGTAAAGTAGCGGTTATAGGTTTAGGTGGACTGGGTCATATGGCCATCAAACTGGCAAAAGCCCTGGGTGCAGAAGTGATACTCTTTTCAAGGACAGCTGACAAAAAGAAAGACGCTCTGGATTTAGGAGCCGACAAGGTAATTATCTCAACTGATCCCGAACAGATGAAGTCAGTAAAGGGAAAATTTGATCTTATTATTGATACAGTTCCTTACATTCATGATATTAACCCTTATGTTTCCACATTAAACATCAATGGCACATTGGTATTGGTAGGTTACTTAGGGGGTCTGGAACCTTTTTTAAATACTGTTCCAATGATATTGGGACGTAAATCTGTAGCAGGCTCTGTTATAGGTGGTATTGCTGAAACACAGGAATTGCTTGATTTTTGTGGCAAACACAATATCGTGTCAGAAATTGAAATCATCAAAATGCAGGATATTAATGACGCTTATGAAAGGATGCTCCGAAGTGATGTTCGCTATCGTTTTGTAATTGATATGGCGTCCTTAAAAAAATAAGGCTGTAATCGATTTATCTTCCGGTTTTATCGGAAGGTTGCAGGATAAATTCTTTTGTAAATCTATTTTACTATTCGCTGTTATTTATTGTTCTTCAGCCACTCATACCATTTGTCCATTCCTTCACCGGTCTTAACAGAGACTTCGAAGAACTCAAGGTGGTGATTCACCTGAAGCGCATACTTTTTTGCAGTCTCCACATTGAAATCCACATAAGGCAGTAGATCTGTCTTGTTGATAATGCAAATATCGGCCGAGTGGAACATGGTAGGATATTTAATTGGCTTGTCGTCCCCTTCCGTCACACTGATCACAACTACGCGTTTGGCTTCCCCCAGGTCGAATAAGGAAGGGCAAACCAGATTGCCTACATTTTCAATTACCAGAACTGAGTTGTCTTCGGGGTTCAGTTTTTTCACAGCGTTGTTCACCATATCTGCATCCAGATGGCAGCCATTGCCGGTGTTGATCTGTATCACAGGAACCTGCAGGGCAGCTATACGGTTAGCATCGTTCATGGTCTGCTGATCGCCTTCTACCACGTAGAATTTCAATTCCGAACCAATATCTTTAATGGTACGCTCCAGCAAACTTGTCTTGCCAGAGCCTGGTGAGCTTACCAGATTGAGAGCGAAAATGTTCTTAGCCTCAAAATAGCCGCGGTTGCGTTCAGCCAGAAAATTATTCTTGTTAAGAATATCATGTTCTATCTTGATTTCCTTGCTATGCGAATGATCATGATCATGACTATGGGTATGATGTTCGTGGGCATGGTCGTGGTCATGGCTATGATCTTCATGACTATGCTGGTGGACATACTGGTGCTCATGGTCGTGGGTATGAGTCTCATCAGTATGGGGATGCTCGTGATGATGATGATAATGATGCTTATGTTCGTGTTGATGAGCTGATGAATGATTATGTTCATCTCCCGGAATATTAAAAGTAACTTTGGAATCGCCTTCGCAGCCACAGGTATCGCACATGATTTTCAAATTTTAAATGATGTGCAAAATTACGCTTAATTAGTCGAAGAAAATCGACCTCACCCGTAATTCTTTGCCGGCTGTGATCTCGAAATCCAGCGATTGGCAGTTCGGGCATGGGGTGTACCAATCATTATTAACGAATTCGGTCCCACAGGCATTGCATACTGAACAGCCTTCTGTCTCATCGATAATGATCTCAGCATCTTTCAATACGGAATCCTTCACTGCAATTTCAAGGGCAAAAATAAGGTTGTCGCGCACTATCCCGGAGAGTTTGCCAACTTCTATTTCAATCTTACGGATGGCTTCAACATGCTTCTCCCTCGCAAAGTCTTCTGCTATATCAATGATACTTGTGGCAATGGAAAGTTCATGCATAATGGCTGCAAAAGTAGATAAATCGCTATTATTTTCGTTTAAATTTTTTCGACAATACCAATGTATTATCTTTGCCCTTTATTTTTTTATGATCTTCAACATCATCATAATCATTACAGCTGTTATTCTGGTCATTGCGACTATGGCTATACTGCGTCTAATCGCATTTTCCAAGAGCAAAAGGTCGTGGATACTTATAGGTCTGGCTCTGTTATTCATGGCCTCGGCCCAGTTGCTCGAACTATACAACCTCTATTTTCAGCATAACAACCTCATTACCCTCTACATTTATTTTTCTCTCGACCTGTTGGTGGCTGTATTCATAGCTGCAGGCATTATTCAAATGGGAATATTCCTGAGAAAAGTAAGAAAGAATGAAGAGAGCCGGGTTGAATCGGAACAGAGATTCCGTCTGCTGTTCGACAATTCCAGCGACGAGATCTTCCTGGCGGATTTCGATGGCAACTTCATTGAAGTAAATCAGGAAGCCCTTCGCAAACTGGGCTATTCACGTGAAGAACTTATGCAGAAGAACTTCACAGACATCAAAACGCCTAAATACATTCCCCTGGTTCGTAAGAACATCGACATCATATTAAAGAACGGTCAGCACGTTTACGAAACCGAGCATGTAGCAAAAGACGGTTCAGTGATTTTTCTGGAGATGAGCAGCCGCCTGATCAATTATCTGGGCAGCAAAGCCATTTTAACCATCGCCCGCGATATCACCGAACGCAAAGAAATAGAACGCAAGATATCGAGCGCTATCATTGAAACCGAAGAACGCGAACGCAAACGTTTTGCCGCCGACCTCCACGACGGGTTGGCCCCACTGCTTTCGACCATCAAACTTTACATCGACTTATTGAAAAAAGGCAACTTCAATAAGATCAGCCCTGAGGAAGCCCTGCATTCCGTGGATGAACTAACAGAAAAAGCCATTGTCAGCACCCGTGAGATCTCAAACAATATTATGCCCAGTATTCTGCAGGATTTTGGACTACCGGCAGCGGTTAAGGACTTTTGCACTTACATCAACAACACCCAATCGGTTAGTATAATAGTAGATACCGATCAGTATAAACTTACCGGCACCCGGATTGAAGAAACCATTTTGTTCCAAAGTATCAAAGAACTGGTAAATAATACGCTGAAACATTCTCAGGCAAAGAACATTGAAATCTTTATCGAAAGCCACGACAATCAGGTAAATATGTATTACAAAGATGATGGCGTTGGTTTCAATTCCGACGAGAAACTCATACACCCCGGAGGACATGGGCTCAACAATATTATTAATAAAGTCAAGACCATAAACGGCTTGTCACTCATTAAAAGTAAGCCGGGTGAAGGCATGTCAGTATTGGTTTCATTTTATATCAAATAAGCTATGGAAATAATCCGTGTTGCTATTGCTGATGATCACGAAATATTCCGCAAAGGATTACGTATCATCCTGAATGAAATAGACGAATTGAAAGTTATAGGCGAAGCCCAGAATGGGCACGAATTGTTCGAAATACTTAAGCATCATGAAGTGGACGTGATACTCATGGATATCCGTATGCCCGTTATGGATGGTATTGAAGCCACCAAAAAAGTCGTCGAAAAATATCCTCAGATCAAAGTAATTGCTCTTACTATGTTCGAAGAGATCAGTTACTTCAACCAAATGGTCGAGGCCGGAGCCAATGGTTTCCTTCTTAAGAAAACCAATAAAGACGAATTATACCGCGCCATTTTGCAGGTGATGCAGGATGAGACCTACTTTTCAGAAGAGTTTATCAGTAATGTAAACAAGACCCAAAAACCCAAATCACGTATATCAGGCATTGAACTTACCGAGCGGGAACAGGAAGTACTGGACCTGATCTGTAAGGGAATGTCCAACACAGAAATCTCCAAATTCCTTGGATTAAGTGCCCGTACAGTGGATGGTCACCGGGCTCATTTGTTGGAAAAGACAGGAGCAAAAAACTCTCCTCATCTGGTCATGTTTGCCATTAAAAACGGACTCATTCAGGCATAAAAATAAAAAAGGAGGCTTTCGCCTCCTTTTTTATTTCGTCTGACAAACCTTAGGCAATAGCGATCTCTCTTTTCACTTTTGTCTTTTCTTCTTCTCTTTTTGGAAGTACTACCTGCAGAATTCCGTTCTTATAGGTTGCGTTGATATTATCAGTATCTACGCTTTTCGGCAAAGTGAAGGAACGACTGAAACATCCGTAAACAAATTCCTTACGGGTAATGTTCTTTTCGTTTTCTTCATTTTGTGTTTGTTTTTCAGAAGAAACGGTAAGGATGTTGTTTTCCACATCGATCTTGAAGTCCTCCTTGTTCAGACCAGGTACAGCTAGTTCCAACTGAAAATCGCCTTCGTTTTCGGTGATGTTGGCTGCAGGAGTTGAACAATACCTGCGATAACCAGGTAAAGTGCTGTCATTTTCGAAAAAGTTGTTCCAAAGATCAACAAAATTAGGTTCGTTGTGCCATCTCATAATTTTCATAGTTATAATCTCCTATATTTGGGTTAATAATTATTTTTCTCTCACTGAACAAACAACATGCAAAATGTGAGGGTATTTTGGTGGATTTCATTCTAATTTATGATATAGTGACACTTACATTTAAATCCTTTTAAAACAATCTGCCATTTTGTCTTCTTTCAAATATTTATTACTGTCATTTTGTCTTTTATCTAATTTATCATTATGCATAAATTAAACTGCTTAATCTGAAACTTTCGAAAAATTCGCAAAAAGAATGTACCTTTACCTTATAAAAACCACAATAAAATCAAACGGAAATGAATTACTCATATAAGAATTTACGGGCAGGTCTAATTCTTATCTGCCTCCTGTTTTTTTCGGTAAAAATGCATGCCCAGAATGATAGTATTCCCAGAGAAGTATCCGGAGTTTTGCTATCCAAGACAGGCAATGTTATAAAAATAGCTATGGATAAGAGCTTTGCTCTATTGCCCATTGCCAATACACGGGGCGAACTTATGAAAAGCTTTTCCACTGATTCGCCTGAAGGCGGAACTACAGGCTGGCTTTCTCTCGGAAAGATGAAGATCAGCACTATTACAGGTAATACTTTGGAAATGATTCTGCTAAAAGAAACCCGTTTGGGTCCAGGCGATGATGCAAAAAAAGATCGGTATACCCCCGGATTGATTGTCAAGTTTCTATGGAACGAATTTGCGACTGAAGACGAAGTGTTATACCAAAAAGCCTTGCAACAACTCCGCACAGTCCCAATACTATCAGAAATAAACCTAAAAAAGGTTATTCGAATGAACCCGGGGCATTCTGAAGCTTACAACTTGCTGGGGACGATTAAAGAAGAACAGAAAATGTATGATTCGTCTTATTATTATTATAAACGGGCCTACCTTATTGACACCAACAACATCAAATACCTTAAGAACAGCTCACTTGCTCTCATCCATTTGGAAAGATATACCGAGGCATATGCCCTTTCGATAAAAGGTGTCAGATTGGCACCTAAAGATGCCAACTGTTATTATTTGCGAGCCTTCTCTTATTTGTATATCCACAAACCTACATTGAATGAAAATGACAAAACAGTTGTTTTAAACGATATGGCACAGGCAATTTCGCTGGAACCCTCAGATCCTTTTTATCTGCGTGAAAGCATGTATGTAAAAAACGTATTCTCTGACATACCGGGTGCCTGTGAAGATGCCAAAAAATATGCAGCCTTGGGCGGAGAAAATGCAGATATTTACCTTAAAAAATACTGTTCACAATAATTTCACCCCTTATGAAAAAACTGTTCCTCACTGTCTTTTTAACATCATACGTCTTTTTTTCCTTTTGCCAGAAATTTCATGGGGGATTGTTTGCCGGAATCGCTGCTTCACAGATCTCAGGCGATCAGTTGTCAGGTTTCAATAAAGCAGGAATTTATGCAGGTGGTTTTTCCAATTATTATTTTACCGAGAAATCTGCCCTTGAACTGGAAATATATTTCATTCAAAAAGGAAGCCACAAAAGTCAGCACCCTAAGACCAACGATTACACCTCCTATAATCTGAACCTCCAATATGTGGAAATGGCTTTAATGTATCAATGGCATTTTTCAAAACGCTTCTATATCGAAACCGGACCAGGTCTGGGAGTAATCTTAAAGACTCTGGCAACAGAAAAAGATCAGAATGGAGTTGTCCCTAATTATAGCCGGCCTCGTTTCAATCTATTGGATATTTCAGTCCTTGCCGGATTAGGAGTTAATATCTCTAATCATTTTAAAGTCAATTTACGGGGCGAGAACTCTGTCATTCCTGTAAGAAAACCGGTAGTCGGGACTTCGGTAAGGCTCGACCGTATGCAATATAATAGCACTATAACCCTTTCTTTGATCTACCAGATATAATGAAAAAAATAATAATAGGTGTAACCGGTGCCAGCGGGTCTGTTTATGCACAACGTCTTCTTCAAAGGATAGGTACCTTGTCTGCAGAGTTAAATGACTGCGGAGTGGTTTTCTCCAAAAGTGCCGAAGCCGTAATCGAATACGAGCTAAACATAAAAAAAGAGGAAATGACCTCTTACAAAATTTATGAAAACTCTGACTTTTTTGCACCTTTCGCGTCAGGCTCTGCCAATTTCGACACTATGATTATTTGTCCCTGTTCAATGGGAACCCTGGGTCGAATTGCTCATGGATATTCTAACGATCTCATATCCCGTGCAGCTGATGTAATGCTTAAAGAAAAAAAGAAACTCATACTTGTACCCCGTGAGATGCCATATAATCTCATCCATATCGAGAATTTCAAACTACTGGTTTCAGCAGGGGCTACCATCTGTCCGGCTTCACCTTCATTCTATTCCAAACCAAATAATTTGGATCAGGTGATTGATACTGTTGTTGACAAAATACTAAAACTGTCCGGTTTTTCTATCCGGACATTCGAGTGGGGTGATTCAGGAGAAATTTCTAACGAAGATTAAAAATCGTCGTCATCCGATTTCTTTGAGGGCTTTTCCTCTTCCTCTTCTTCTTCAGGTTTGATCTCAGGACCGATATTTTCGACAGCAGAGAATATCTGCTCATCTATCTTATCGGTAGTAACCGTATCGATTTTAACATCCACTTTGATCAGGTACGAAGTGTCGTCAGTATCAAGGGTAAATGCGTAAAAGAAATCATTATTGGGTTTGGTGACCTTAAATACTCTGTCCTGATAACCTTCAGGATATTTTTCATGCACAATATCCAATACTTCCGGAGAGAGATTATTGATATGTACAATTACTTTTTTTCTGGCTTCCATAATTAAACATAAATTTTGTTTGACTTTCAAAAAAAAGCCTACATCAAATTATATACCGAAATATTTAAAAAATTAATATCGTCATAATAATCTTGCAAAAAAAGTACAAATTATTTTAACAACAGTACCGAGCCCCGATAATTATGATGTCGCTTGTCAATGTCTTTATAAGTTACAACCCAGGAATATACACCCGAATCTTTCACTGGTTTCCCGTCTATCTTACCATCCCATCCCTGCTCTACATCAGATGATTCAAACACTTTCTTTCCCCATCGGTCAAAAATGAACATGTGGTATGTCTTATTGTCAATTCCGGTACCTTTAATATTGAAAATTTCGTTCAAACCATTACTGTTTGGAGTAAAGGCATTCGGAGCATAAAATGTGACACTTTCCCTGATAAAGATATCTTTTTCAACAGTGTCGCGACAGCCGTGTTCTGATTGTACATATAGTACCACATGGAAATATCCCGTATCCGCATAATGATGCAGAGGATCGGTCTCATTTGAGTACTCACCGTCTCCCAGAGCCCAATAGCTCCAGAAAGTATTATCCGAAGTATTATTCAGATAGATCCATGACTCCAGTATGTCTGTCCCTTCAGGAGTGGGTATAAAATCAGCATTAGGTTTCGGGAATACAGTTATCATGTCAGGAATTGTCAGTGAATCCAGACAACCGTGAATGGAGGTCACATAACACGTAATATCAAAATCACCCCAGCCATAAAAAGTATGTACAGGATTCTTTTCGTCAGAAGTGGTTCCATCATGGAAATCCCATAAATAAGTTTGACCTGAATCGGGTGTGGTCTCATAGAACTGCACCCTCAGCGGCTGACAGCCACTATCTGGCTCAGCTTTAATGTTTATTAAAGGTAAAGGATATAGCTCTATAAGCGTGGTTGTGTCGGATACAAAACATCCTAAAACATCAGTAGCAACTACCCAATAGGTTCCTGCTGGCAAGCCTTGTGCAACCGCAGCCGTCCCGCCTATGGGATACCATTGATAAGAATAAGGAGGCGTACCACCTGTCACATTGGCAATAATTCGACCATCGGAACCACCCACGCAGGTTACCTGGGTCGGTACAAGCTCAATGAACATCTGAGGATCGGTATTCGCTATCTCCACAGTGTCATACAGGTAGCAAGGCCCGGAATCATATACTGTTAGATAATAAGTCCCCGAAGGCACATTGGTTATAGTATAAGTAGTGTTGGCAGTAGTTATGGAATCGCCATTCGACCATACATAGGTGTAAGGAGGCGTGCCATACTGAACCGTAGCAGTTATTGCTCCCGTGCTATCGCCAAAGCATATAATAGGAGTCGTTATGGCAGTTGCTAAGGTCATAGGTGGATTAGGTATGATCTGTTCATTGGCCATGATGGTATCATAGAACCCCGACTGGCTGGGCGTCCAGCCCCCCAACTCCCAGGTATCATTAAACCATGTTATTGGTATATACCCCAATGGGAATGTTTGCGAATAAAGCGGTCCAATATGTATGGTTAGGTCCTGTTGACCCACAACAATTCCCGGTGTGCAAATCTCAGGTGTGCATACCATTTGCCAGCAAGTGTCGGTGCCGGGAGATTTTTCCTGACAGGGAACCGGAACATTTATGCAATATTCAGGAATGCAGATATCCGGTAAAACAGGGAACGATGGAAAATTGATCCAAAATTCAAACGCAGTTATATTGAAATAAAATGCCATACTGTCCCAGGTATGATTGGTAAAATCATTGGTCAGATAATGCTGAATTCCCATATCCCAAACCGGGTAACCTGAACAGGGATATTTGAAATGTAGGTCATTACCGGTCTCTATATCTATGATCTGAGCATTCCCCGCGTCAACCTGCAAATTCGCACTGTCGGGGTCCGTCACAGTGAACGGGACAGTGGTTGGCATGGTAAATCGCGTCCAAACCGTGGGACAGAGCGTAAAGTCCTGTTGCATATAACTATTCAGTCCGAAGTTAAGAGAGAGTAGGGTATAGTCAATCGTAAATCCCCCCCCAAGATCCAATGTGCCGCTCAACAAACCCAAAAACTGCTGTATGGCAGGCCCGGCAGGAGGCGGAATAAGTGAAGCTATGGCTGATAAGAACTGTATGATATCAACATTTAGAGTTAGCCAGAGATCATCGCCGGAAGCATAAACACAGTTGTCCTGACCCAACCAATCTGTTGTCACAATATAAGGTATGTCTATGCTCCCCGTCAACCCAATATTCCACCAGTCATAAATAATAATGGGCAGAAGGGTATCATGGCAGATGGAGAAGAAGAAACCATCCCAGCAAGGATAAGCTACTTCACCGGTCTGAGAGTTTAGATAAAAAATGTTGATCGAATCAGTGGGAATATTAATACTGATGGGTGTAAAGGTAACGCACGACCACACACAAACTGTAGCCGTAATATCTAGTCCGAAACCAAAGAAAAAGTCAAGTTGAGTGGTCCCCGCAGTCGGGAAATGGGTGGTAAGGTCCCAACCGGGTTGTACTGTATAATCAGAATTAATGGTAACCGTTTGCCCGGGGTTAAATGTATAATTATTAGGAAAGGTAAGATCGATTTCAACAGGATATTCAGCATCCACAGAACCTGTAGTAAAACCATGTATGCTAAAGGTAGCAGCAGCATCTATCCAGGTGCCAATATCCAGTACAGCACCAAAATCGCCTCCCAGAATATTGGTGATAGAACCCACCGAAGTAGTATCTCCATAACTGATGTCGAACAAACTAATGTCCATATTTATGGTAAACGGCGACCCGTTCGGACCCCACATATTTTGATCATGGGTGATCCAATCAACATCATAGGTCACGGTATGGGTCTGCGAATACGCCCTGTAAGCGCCCCCGCAGTTTATTAAAAGAACCAAAAGAATCAGGAATATATGTTTTCTCATTTCAACTTGATTTCACTAATTAAACTGAACAGACAATAAACTCTCCCTAAGTGCAGCCAGCAGAACCTTCCGAACCATGGCCGGGTAATTTGCATTGATCCATATCGTTCTGTTGTAGTCTCCCGTAAACAACATCAGTCTTTCGTACTCTACTTCCTTTTCTCCATCCTTACTTTTCACTTTAAATCCTACGAGCATTAGGGTACCATCTTTATTTTGTCGGGTCTTCACTTCTTCCTGGGCTATAAGTGTCACCCCTTGCTTTTCAAAATATTCTTTTGTCATGCCTTTAACAATCAAGGTATATGCTGTACCTTTTACTTCCTCAATAGATATGGAGGATGCTGCTCCTTCGTGAATGAATCCGAATTTGCCGTCTTTCATAAATGCTTTAAAATAAGCCGGGGGGACCATTTTAACATCACTATTGGGCAAAGTTACATAAGCATTCAATATGGAATCCTTCTGCTTCTGAGTGAAATTTTGAGAATAGCCTGATGCAGATACACAAATGAGTCCGGCAAACACAACTAACTTAAAATAACACATCATTTTCTGCCACATAATCGCTTTAATTTCAAATTTCAACTCAAAAATATTAAAAATAAACCGTAATCATTAAAGTAAACGTAAATTATAAAAAATGCTTAGCTAAAAACATAAAATTAATAAAGAACAATTTTCTTTCTGATGGTTTTATTATTCATTTCAAAACTCAACACATAGACACCTTTGGAATAACCACTAAGATCTATGATTTCGGTTCTTTTACCTACACCAAATACCTGTGTAAACAACTCTTTCCCGTCTAATGTAGAAATGATGATTGGCAAAGGTTCTGTTATCCTTTCCAAATCAATACTAAGATATCCGCTGGTCGGATTCGGGTAGACATGAATGCTGCCATTCGTCTCCGATACCGAGATCCCTGTGTTATCTTTAACCGTAACCATAATATTATCATTCCCTGAACATCCGTAATTATCGGTCACTGTGACTGAATAAATGTGAGTACCAACACCGGCCACTGTACCTACTACGGTTATGGTTTGTGTATTGGCACCGGTCGACCAAATGTAACCGGCATATCCCCCACCCGCATCCAGTGTCACTGACTCGGTGTAAAGCCAAATGGAAGTATCAGCCCCAAGGCTTACTGCCGGAATGGAGTGAACTGACAGTTTTACACTATCACTTATGGTATCGGGAGCGCATAATCCGTGAATATAACATCTGAACCAGGTATTGTTCATTGTCAACGACGCACTAATGATCTGATAGTTGGCAGAAAGCGCACTCGTGCCGGTAGCATTTGACCATGCAATATCTCCCGGTGCTTTCTTTTTCCATTGATAGGAAAGATTGCCTCCCACGGCTACAACACTTATCGTGGTATCACCATTCACACAAACATTCGTGTTTAGAGGTTGAGAAGTTATCAGCGGGTTCGAATTTACTGTGAGAGTCACAATATTAGAGGTCACCGAAGGTTGGCAATCGCCCGCAATAACACATCTATACTTGTAACCGGTCATACTGTAATTGGCTCCTGTAATGGTATACGTTGCCATTGTGGAAACTCCCGGAGCATTACTCCAGGAAGTTCCTCCATTGGTACTTTCCTCCCACTGGTATGTAATATTGGCACCTCCGGCAACAACGGTAAAAGTAGCCGTATTTCCCTGACAAGTGGTAAAATTCGAAGGCTGATTCGTGACCGACGGAAGTGCTTTCACTGTCAAAACCACAATTTGAGAAGTGGTATCCGGAGGACAACTGCCGCTGATCAAACAGCGATATTTGTATCCATTCAGAGAATAGGGTGTATTGGTAATGGTATAAGTACTTTGAGTGGCGGTCAGCCCTGTACAGTTCGACCAGACAGTACTGGCCGGTGGTTGCTGCTGCCATTGATAAGCAATATTGGTTCCTCCGGCCCCAACGGTAAAACTTGAGCTGCTGCTCTGACAAACTGTGAGGTTCGAAGGCTGTGAGGTGATCTGGGGAGCATTACCCACTTGCAGCATAGCTGACTGCGAGTTACTGGTCTGCGTGCAGTTGGATGATATTTGACAACGGAACAAATAACCATTCTGCGAAGAAGCTACCGAGGGTATCAAATAAACAGAATCATTGGAAACTCCCGGAGCTGTATTCCAGCTAAACCCTCCGTTGCTGCTATATTGCCATAAGTATACTACAGGGAAACTGGCTTCCACTGAAACACTGAAAATTGCCGTATCTCCCACACAACCGACCACTGCTTGAGGTTGCGTCAGGAAGTAAGGTTTTATTATTTCATAAGCGCCTATATCAATTCGGTTCAAATAGATACGGGTGTTTCCGGCAAAATCCTTAGTGGGGAGTTTTAGTCCGGTGGTATCTGTCTCACCCTTGTTGAAAAGGTGGGAACAATCGCTCAACGACCAGTTGGCTGATAAGCCTGCATAGGTCGATCCGCTTCCGGCAGAAGGTGAAAGGAAAGCCGGAATCGTGTCAATGTTATGAAGATAAATTCCGTGGAAATGGGTAAACCCATTCTTTCCAATAGAGGAAGTATCTCCCAGTACATCACAACTAAAAAACTGGGGAGCGCTTAAAGTATCATTTACATAAGCCTGATTACCCGATGTGGTTGCTGTGTTGGCATACAAAATACTGTTGGTCAAAATCGGGGAAGATTTAAAAAGAAGCATTCCGCCACCCTTGCTGCTACCCTGATTGTTCGAAATAGTGGAATTGGTAACGGCAGCATTTGATTTCAAAAGGTAGAGGGCTCCCGCATCACTGGCCGTATTATTCACCATGATGCAATTGATGATCTTGGCGTTCGAGGTATCGCACATCATGGCACCACCCGAAGTAGCCGTATTGTTGGTAAACATACTCAGCTTGATCACAGGTGCTGACCTTTCAGAATAGATACCACCTCCGTTAAAACTACTGTTGCCGACAAAGAAACTTTTGGATATCAATAAACCTGAATTCTTTTTACAAAAAATAGCCCCCCCTTTACCAGAGCTCAGGTTGGCATTATTGGCAACAAATGAACTGTTTCTGATCAGTATTCCTGAATTGCTCATAAATATAGCACCTCCATAAAGGGCGTTGTTATATTTGAACAAGGAATTGGAGATCTTTATCTTGGCAAAGTTCTTTACGAACATGGCACCGCCCGAATCGGCAGCATTTTTGGCATAAGCTATCCTGCAATAGGAAAATTTTGAAGTGTCATTGCTAAGGGCAGTACTATTAAAAACCAGTCCCTTCCAGCCATTAACCGTATTCTTAGCTGTAAAAGTGATACTGTCGGCCTGGGTTCCGTTGGCTAATATTCTCCCATTGACGAAAATTCCGTAAACTCCCTGAGTTTGTATATAAACCTTGGGATTAACAGTCAAAGTAACCCCATTGTTGATGATTACATCGCAGGTCACCTTTACTGTATCTGCAAACCAGGTAGTGTTTTGCGCAATGATTCCGCAAACCGATACGGTTTGTTGTCTTTCATAAGCCCCTATATCCACGCGGTTCATGCTGATCCTTGGATTTCCGGCCACATCAAATGACAACAACTTCAATCCTGTGGTATCGGTGGTTCCGGCATCCATACAAGGCGACTGCTGTTTTATCAGATAGTTATTGTTCACCGAATCTGTGAAAGCAGGTGGCAGAGAAATATTATTCTGGTAGATACCCGCATAGGTGGCAGCTCCCGAGCCTCCAAATCCGGCCTGCCCGCCACTGATATCGCAATAATAGAAATTAGGATTGCAACCCGTATTCAACAACGAAACCTGATTTCCCGTGCCAGAACCGGTGTTGTAATACATGATGTTGTTCTTCAAAACGGGGTTGGATGTGATGCAGGATAAAGCACCACCATGGGTAGCATTGTTGTAAAGGATAGTATTATTATTCAGGGAAGGATTGGAATTATAACAACCTACACCTCCTCCCAGCAATCCTGCATTATGATGTATCAGATTGTTGTTGAGCAACGCTAAAGTAGTATCAGCGCAAAACAACCCGCCTCCCCCGCTGCTGGCAAAATTGGAAAACACCTGATTGTTATAAACCCTGGCGCCTCCCGAACTGATATACATACCGGCGCCACTGGCTGCCTTGTTATTCTTAAAAGTATTCCATTGCACCATGGGGCTCGATTTCCTCAGGTAAATAGCCCCTCCGTTCGATTTTGCGTTATTTCTGTCGAAGGTACAGTTCGAAATGATAAGATTCGAATAGTATTTCACAAAAATAGCTCCCCCGTTGGCATCGTCATTGGTTCCATTGGCTTTGCCATATTGAAAGGAGCAATACCTTAGTTTGGAAGTATCGCTGGCCACGCCATTGTAAAAACGTATCCCGTACCAACCTCCGGTATTCAGCGTTATATTCGAAAAACCCGTGGTATCGTTTATCGTGAAGCGGGTAACATCGTTCGCCAGGCCCAAAGCAGTCAGTTTGCCATACACATTCAGCTTGTAATGTCCCTGAAAGATCACAATAGTTCCCGGGTCAATGCTAAGGGTGACACCGCTGTTCACGGTCAGGTCGCCATTAACTTTCACGGTATCTGCCGTCCAGGCGGTATTAAAAGTGATGGTGCCGCTTACATAGATTACAGAGGCTTCGGAAGTATTCCGAACCGTGCAAAACAATAAGACGAAGAGGATGCTGAGAAACCATTTTGATGCGATGCTTTTCATAACGGTAATATTTTCTGTTTTTTATCTGATAATTGTTACAGTTCCTTCTACAGTTTTCTGACCAATTCCTGAGTCAAAAATAAAGTAATACACACCCTCCGGCAATCCTTCAGCATTCCAGGTATTACGGTAATTGTTCACATCATACACCTTAACTCCCCAACGATCGAAGACCATCAGTTTGTTATTGGGATATTTCTCCACATTCTTGATCTCGAATATATCGTTCACACCGTCTTTGTTAGGCGTAAATACATTGGCAAATTGCAACACATCGTCTATCACTTCTACCCTGTGCGATACGGTATCTTTACAACCATGATCAGAAGTAACGATAAGAACTACGTCGTAGAGGTTCTCAGCGCTGAACGAATGTATGGGCGACGACAGATCGGAGGTGTTGGAAGCTCCTGAACCCGCATCGTCGAAATCCCAGGCCCAATAGGAGGCAAAGGTCGATTGATCATCAAAGAAGACCGTCCAGGTGGGGTTCTCGGTTTTCTTGACCAGCCACGGATTGGCCGTAAATTCAGCCACCGGCTTGGGATAAACCGTGATATAGGCCGGCTTGAACATGGTACTGTCGCATCCAAACACCGAGACAACTGTCAGCGAAACATCAAAGCTTCCGTAAGTCACATAAATGTGGTTGGGGTTTTTAATGCTGTCGGTGGCTCCGTCGCCGAAACTCCATGCATAGGTTTGACCCTGGTTAGGACTGCTTTCGGTGAAATCAACCACCAAAGGCTGGCATCCTGCCGTTACATCGGCCGTGAAATTAACCGGAGGCAGGGGATGCAATTCTATCAGGGTGATGGAATCAGATTTCTTACAGTTGACCGAATCAACAATATTCAGCAGGTATTCGCCGTGAGGCAGATGCGAAGCTGTATCGGTAGTGCCTCCGAAAGGAAGCCAGTTGTAGGTATAACCCGGTGTGCCGCCCCAAACATGAGCCACCACCATACCTGTGCTGTCGCCGGCACAGTTGATATCGGTACCCGTAAGTGAAATAAATATCTCGGGGTTGACGTAATAGATGATCAATTGCTCGGTTGAGCTACAGCCGTTGACATCGGTAACCGTTACAGTATAATTGCCAACTCCGGCAATGATGCTGTCTTCGCGGGCAGCAGTGGTAACGTTATGACCCGTATTCCAGACATAGTGGAAAGGTGCGGTGCCGTTGACAGCCGTAACTGTGATCACTGCCGTTGAATCGCCAAAGCAAATTACGTTGGGGCCGTCAATCTCGGTAGAGAAAGGAGCATTGGGATACATCACAAAAGGATGAGGCATGATGGTATCGAACAGTCCCTGATTGCTGTTGTCGGGAGTGAACTCCGCCAACTCCCAGGTGTCATTGAACCATGTAATCGGAATATACCCCAGCGGTATGCTGAGATCGATGAGAGGACCAATGGTGATGCTCTGATCCATTTGGGGCGTAAGCGCCTGGGTGCAAACCTCAGGGAAGCAAACCGTTTCTATACAAGGCGAAGGATCATCTGATTTTTCCTGACAAGGCACGGGCACATCTATGCAATAGGCCGGAATGCAGAAATCAGGCAATATGGGGAAGGACGGCAGATTCAGGGTGAAGGTGAAAGCCGTCAGCACAAAGGTAAAAGTAAGACTGTCCCAGGTATGGTTATTAAAACTGTTGTCCATAGCAAACGACACATGCACCGGCAGCGCTGTGGGCATGGTGCAGGGCAGGTCGATGTTGAGGTTGTGGTCGACCTGGAAGGTGATGTTGTTGTTATAGCCGGAATTTACGACGGCTCCGGTGGCCGGGTTGATCTCTTCGAAAGGATAACTCTGCGGAAAAACCAGGTTGGCCCAAATGGTCGGGCAGAAGGTGAAATCCTGTACCATATAGCTGGTGGTCACCAGATCCATGGTCAGCAGGCTGTAGTCGATGGAAATGCCGCCGCCTATATCAATATGCCCGTTCAGAAGATCAAGAATGGAATCGAGCGAAGGATCGAAGGCACCTATAAACTGCAGTATATCGAGGTCGAAGGTCATGTAGGCGCTGTCGCCTTTGGCATGCAGGCATTTGTCGTTGGGCAACATGTAATCGTTGGTTTCCACGTATGGCAGGGTAATCTCTCCGCTTAAGCCTATCCCGCCAAGGTTGTTGAAAACCAAAGGCAGAATGGTGTCGTGAGCCATGTAGAAACCCAGCAAAGGATCGTACCAGGGATAAGAGATGGAGGCTATGCCGTTGGTGTTGCTGATATCGAAAAGCACCGTGGTATCCATGGGGATTCCCACATTCAATACATTGAAGGTGGCGCAATCCCACACGCAGACGGTAGCATCTATGTTGATGTTGAAACCGAAATAGAAATCGAAATTGATGTGACCCGTGGTGGGGAACTGGCTTTTGAGGAACCAACCTGTATCCACGGCATAGTTGGACTGAATGGTGACTACCTGACCGGGATTGAACTGCAAACTATCGGGATACACCAAGTTGATGGTGGTAGGATATTTGACATCTACCGAGCCGGTGGTGAATCCTTCGATGTTGAAATTGGATCCCAGACGCAACCAGTAACCTATGTTGAGCAGGGCACCAAAATCGCCTCCGAATATGTTGACTATGGAGCCTTCGGTAACGGTGTCGGACTGGTTCACATCGAATAGGTTGATGGAGGTGTCCATGGTGAAGGGGGAGCCATTGGGCCCCCACATGTTCTGGTCGTGGGTTTCCCAGGTGACATGGTAGGTGCTGGTTTCGGTTTGGGCAAAAAGCTTAGCCGAAAACAGAAAGAGAAATATCAAAAGAAAGGAGTAGATTTTTCTCATACGCTTATTCTTTATTTTTCAGTTTTACTGATAACAAGGATGTTTTGATGGGAGCCTCTATGATCTTTTTGACCACCACAGGGTAGTTGGCTACCAGAAAAATGGTGGAGTTGGCATCGCCTGTGACCAAAATAAGCCTCTCGTATTCCATGGTTTTGCTACCGTCTTTAGTAGCAATGTTGAGGTTGAGGGTGTAGAGAATGGCATCTTTGCCTTCGGTGGTCTTTATTTTTTCGGTGGAAACTATCCTGGCTCCCTCTTTTTCGAAATTCTGTTTGGTGAAATGATCTTCGGCAAAGGTGAAGGGCACTTTCTCCATTTGGGTGATCAAAAGGGTGGATGCACTGCCTTTATGCACAAAGCCCTGCTGGTTTTGAATGGCCTCGAAGCCTTCAGGGACGCTGATTTGGAGGTTGCCGACGGTTGCTGAGAAGAACTTAGGTTGGCTGTCGGTGGTTTGGGAAAAACTGTTGATGGAGATCAAAAGAAACAGGATGATACTAGCTCTGATTTTCATTTTGGCCGATATTAAATTTTGAGGGATTCTTATGTCTCAAAAATAAACAAAAAGAAAGAAGTATCTTAAAATTTCTTAAAAAAAATTTATAACCGTTAAAATAAACATATTTTTGCAGTAAAATAGACTGTTATGAAATTCCCATTGCGCATTTTTTTGTTGTTGTTGGTTTCGCTAAACCTGATGAGCCTGAAAGGTATGGCCCAGGATAAGCCAGAGGATATTACCCAGAAATTTTTCCAGTTGTATGAGGAGAAGAGTTCGGATGCGGCGATAGATTATGTTTTTGCGACGAACAAATGGCTGTATGGGGAGAAAACCACTCAGGATAATATCAAAGCGCAGTTGAAAAAAGGGATAGCTATTATAGGGCAGTATTACGGTTATGAGCTGATATCGAAGAAGGTGCTTTCGGAGAGTTACGTTTCGCTGCATTATATGCTGAGATACGATAGGCAGCCGATACAGTTTATTTTTATTATGTATAAGCCCAACCAAAGCTGGCAGATACAGAACCTGAAGTTTGACGACCGGCTGGAGGATGATATAGAAGGAATGAAATGATTTCAGATTTCAGATTTTTGATTTTTGATGCTTCGACTACACTCAGCACAAGTTTAAGATTTTTGATTTAAGATTTCAGTCCGCCGCGGCGGATTTGATTTCAGATTTGGGGGAAAAGTAAAGGGCGTGCCTTTGCAACCAACCTGCATGCCATTGTAACCAACCTGAATGCCTGTGCAAACAACCTGCATGCCTTTGTAACCAACCTGCATACCTTTGTAACCAACCTGAATGCCTTTGTAACCAACCTGCATGGCTTTGCAACCAACCTGAATGGCTTTGCAACCAACCTGCATGCCTTTGTAACCAACCTGCATGGCTTTGCAACAAACCTGCATGGCTTTGCAAACGACTTACACGATTTTGTCAATGATTTGTTAATTTTAGACAACAGACTGAAAAATAAGAAAAAAGAGATAGAAAGACACTTTAAAGAGAAGGAAGTAAGGTCAAAAAACAATATCAGCTACCTAAAAAGCGAGGCAGCTGACATTGGAAGAAAAGAAAAAGAAAAAAAAGATTCAGAAGCTATTTTTTCTTCCGAGGGCGTGTGAATTCAAGAGAAGATATTTGAGCGTATTCTTCGGGAGAAATTGCTTTGACGGTTCGAACGTATTTTTTGACATTGAGGGCGATATCGACAAGGCCTGTTTCGGAACCGTAAAGAATATGATCGCGGGCAGCCAAGGCATTTAGCCAGGGAGCGTTTGCTTCGATGGCTGAATTGTTGGCATCGTCGAGAGAGGTTGCAAAGGCTTCCAAGGCGGCTTGTTTGAGGTCGGTTTCGTTTGGAGTGTAAACGGATTGAGAAAGAACATATTCGATTAATTCGGCAAAAAATTCAGCCTGATTGAAATAGGAACGTTGAGAAGCTGAAATTTGTTTGGGGTCTTCGGGGGATGGATTGAGTATCTTTTTGCTTTTGCGCTCGCCACGAATTTTACGAATCCAGTATTTAGCTTTTTCAACTACCGTAGTGGTTACGCCCTCACTGACCGACAACGCACCAACGATACGAGTGGTATAAGCAGGCAATGTGGCAAAAAGTTCCTGACGAGTTGTGATAACATTGGTACGAGGGATAGCAAGTGCAGTTACATCATCGACCGCATTGTTAGCATTGGTTAGAATGGTGTTGAGAGCTGTGAGCAACAATTTGGGATTGGATGGGTTGTAGCGCGTTGTGTAGCCAGTGCAAGAGCTAATGAGGGTTGTGAAGTGCTCTATATTGGGGATTATTCCGGTTTCGGCCATTGGAGTTTAGATTTTTGATTTAAGATTTAAGATTTAAGATTTTTGATTTGTACAGGAGCCCCACCCGACCTCCCCTGAAGGGGAGGAGGATGAGGGTGGTATATTATAATTTGGGTTTGGTAAATTTGACGCCTGAGATCTGATGGTATCTTTTGTCTTTGGCTCCGAAGATGCTGAGGACGTATTTTTTTACTTTTAACTGGATTTCGTGACCGCCATCAACTCCGTAAAGAACTTCGTTGCGAGCGATACGGGCATTATCGAATGCCGGAAATGCTGCAATGACCTCATCGTTGGCAGTTACAATAGATGAGAGTAATGTGCCCAAAGCGGCTGTAGTGATGTCGGTTTCGGCCGGGTCGTAGAGTGGTTCGGCTTCGAGAAGCATGATGAGGTTCTGAAAATTATCGATGATGTGATTGATATCGGTTTGAGCAGCAGAAATCTGGTTGACGGATGTGTCGGTAGGAACGGCAGGGTCGGTAGGGTCCATAACTATTTTTGGAGTGGCACGAACACCTTTTATTTTATTGATGCGCGAACGGGCATCGGCAATGACCTCGACGGATGCTTCGGTGGATTTTAGAGAATTAAGAACTTTGGTTAGGGTTTTGTCGAGGGGTTTGAGGACGTCGACCCTTGCGTTGACCGCATTGACCCAGGGAATGCTTTTGGCATTGACTGTTTTGAAAGCATTGGTTTGACTGCTAAGCAGCAAATCGATGTTGGCTATTTTGATTTTGTCGTTAGATGGATTATACTCTGCACCTAAGCCATTAATAAAAGAACGGACAATCTTAAGACTTCCGTGATTGACGATGTGACCTGTAACTGAACTCATACTAATTAAATTAAAATTGTGAATAAAAAAGAGTGAAAATTATTAGAAACAAATTAAAATAATCGGGACAAATGCAAAGAACGGACTTCGTTAGTTATGAGTGTACGTAGTGAAAAAGAACTTAGGTTTTATTTTTAGTTTGTATTTTGAAAGACAAAGATACATTATTTTTGGAATATTGCAAGAAAAAAGTGATTTTTTTTTAATTTTGGGGGAGGGAAATTGTCTGAACCGCTGATGGTAATGATTAAATGACGAGGATGATTGAAGATATTAACGGCACGGGGAAAGGATTTCCCCGCGAGCGGAGAATAGAACGACCGAGGTAGGAACCTCGGCCGAACGGGGACATTAGGGAATTTGAAAGATTTTGTATACAAGCCAAAAAAAACCCTTATCATCAAAAGGAAAAAGTTAAAGAAGCTGAAAGACTTTACCTGAAAATTAAGGCTGAAATTGAGGCGATAAGTTGTACGAACCCTGCCTAGAGGCAGGCAGGCGCTGATTTATTTGATTTGAATGATTACACTGATATTAAAATAAGGCGGTGCCAGAAAGAATAGAAACGACGGAGTAGGAACCGCCGCCGAACGGGGGATAATAGAACAAATAATTAAACAATTTAATTAGTAAGGTTTAATATTACTATTTAAAATCAAAGATGTCAACATTTAACGAGCGAAAATAAAATTTGGCCTTGTCTGGATTCCATAGAAAAACAGATAAAATATCTTTTCTACTTCGGACTTGCGGGGTAAGATAGAGCTTTTCCACATGAATCCATGTATCATAGGGGATAGAGTCTTTAGAAAGCCTATAAGTGTAATATTTGCAATTTTCGCCTTTATGAAGGGTTGTAATAATGAAAAATGGGCAGTTGTTAATTACCTGAACGGGGAAATATAAATCAACCGAAGCTTTAACCCATGAATACTCTTTAATTGTCTTATAGCCTATATTAATTCCCGGGGAAAACTCAACATTTGAATCAATAATATAATAGGGTATTTTAGAAATAATATCCTTTGCAATCCATTTATTAACTTTAAAATCTTTAGATTTAGAAAATTCGTCAACTCCATATGATGTTTTTGCTAACCCAACAAAATTTTTACGAACAGTATCTTCTTTAATATTCGTTTCGGGTAATAACAGATTAGAATAATCATTAGGAATATGAGTCTTGCCAAAGACCTTACAATAGTATTCTTTCGAGACAAGATCAAGTTTAATTATACCATTATTAAACTGCCACATTTGAAACAAATTTAAGGCGACTATAAAAATAATCAAACTTAAAATTGGAATTTTATAAAACCACCTTAAACGAAACAACCATTGAAGCATAAAACCCAAAGGAATAGCCAGTACAACATATAGAGACATGACAGCCCTCTGACTATAACAACATGCACCATACCACCAACACGACCAACTCGACACAATATAAATACTGACTATGACATAAGACAGTATAGAATAAAATAATTGTTTGTTCTTTTTATAAGTAAACATCAAACTTGAAATCATAATCATTGCAAGAGGTGTATATATAAACCATCCTTTGCGAAAACTAAAAAGAAAATCAAGAGTATAGGGTTCATTAAAATCAAATCCTTCACATGGATCCTGATAACTATAAAATATAATACTACCGGATGTGATTTTCCAATAAATCATTTGTGGAATTACGAAAATTAGGAATGCTGGGATAGCATACAATATATGAAATAATTTATTTTTGATAGTTCTATAACTAAATCCTAACCAGACAATCAAAAATAGAAGGCACACTATTTCATTAGGTCTAACAATTATTATTAAACCCGAAATCCCACCCAAAAAAATAGCATATTTTATTTGTGGGTTCTCGCTCCATTTGAGTGTAAACCAAATAAACATGGATACAAGCATAAAAAGCACATTATGCGACATCAATCCTGCATCAGCAGTTAAATGAAAATAATTGGTGCCAAAAACTACCAAAAGCATAATTAATGCAGGGTAATAACCGTTGAGGAATTTGTCTAATATTTTTTTGAAAAAATACAAACCTATAACTGTATAAAACAACATTCCAAATCTAATTAAAAACTGATAAGGCAATGTGAAACCATCTCTGGAATAACCTAGTATGCCGCAAAATAGATGAGCAATAAAGAAAAATGGGGCATAAAACAAGGAAAGGCCCATTGGGTACTTTAACACCCAAAAATTTTTGATTCCTGGATATGCCTGATAAAAGAAGTCTGTATTTTGATATTTTTGAATTATCGCATCTATCCAGCTACGATCCGTCAATCCCAAGTCATGATAAATAAATGTTGCTGGCAGATATAAGTAGTAACCAAAAACATCCCAACTTAAAGAGTTAGCATAAGAAGAAAATGTCCACTGAATAACTATTACAG
>CAZNRQ010000003.1:0-2137 GCA_964574845.1 uncultured Bacteroidales bacterium | reverse complement strand
ATTATGAATAACCAAAAGACATTAAAAGATTTTCTCCCCAATAATTCTAATCGCAAGCATTAACATCCAAATATAGACTAGAGCCTAAAGGAACAGAAAAATCGCCATTAATTTCAATAAATTGTTCTGCCCTTAGAGAAACATTCATTTCACTAGGTACTGAATTAATACAACCAGAACCTCCAATTTTTATATATGGCCTTACTTCGTAAGTTAATGTATTAAAATCAATTTGGCATTCTGATAATGGTTTATCACCGCACTTATATTTATAGACTTTGATGTATCCTACCTTCATAGTAGCAGGAGAATCTGGATCTGAAAATGGCCCCCACCATTCTGGATACATAAAATATGTATCTCCCTGAAAAAGTGCAATATCAAATAATATATGCATGCGATCATATATGCCAGGATTAACACTATTGCGTATTATTTTATCATCTAGATACCAAATTATTTTAGATGGAGTCCACTCCACAGCATATTTGTGAGGACGCGTATAATCAGACATATAAAAAATACGACCATCCGTGCGATAAGGATCATCCACCGGGGTTGAACTTATATGCAATGCAGTAGTGTTCACATTTTGATTATAATGTAGTTGGGATTCAGAATTATGGTTGTCTGTTCTTCCAGACCATGTTTCAGTGATGTCAATTTCTCTGTAATATGAATGTTGATCCGTATCCCATAACCAGAAAGCAGAATTACATCCATTAACCAAGGGCATTGTTATTTCAGATTCAAAGAAACCATATTGAAAAGTTTGAAATAAAGGAGGAATTACATCCCTTGATTCCATAAATGGAATTATATATTTTTTTGTATATATCGGAACATTCGAACAACTATTGCATAGAAAAGGACCATCGTCGGTTACTGAAAGTAACATTTCCGAACCATTTGACGTGACATTTTCCGGTCTATCAATCCAAGTTTGATAATTATCAGGACCAGGATAAGGGCACTTACAATTATAAATATTCCATACTGTGCTAGAAATAGGAAAGGTAGTAAATTCATCTTGGAAAAACGGGTTTGTTGTTTCCCAATTGGCGTCATCTAGTGGTGTTTGACAATAAATACCACCTGAGATGATAACCATAGCGATAAAAATAATTGTTGCTTTCATTTTTATTTCTCTGTTAACATCATTCTTTTTGTATCAATAATTTGACCATTTAACACCAAGGAATAAAGGTACATACCTGCTTTTAGTTCAGAAGCCTGTATAGTGATGGTCCCACTACCTATATTCTGAAGTTGATAAGATTTTATCTCCAAGCCTTGCATGTCGTTGATGTAAATTATGGCTGACTTTGTATTTTCTGGGATAAAATAAGTAATGATTGTCTTCTCAGAAAATGGATTGGGAGAATTTTGAAAAAGCTTAGCTCCATTGCTGTTTTTTTGATTATCAACATTCCCTTTGATTTCATCAATTTCAGATTTTAACGTTGTAATTTGACTTTGTTGTTCTTTAATGGCTTCAATTAATACCGCTATTAAATCATTATAATTAACGGACAATGTACTATCCTGCATTGTTGTCACTATTTCTGGAAGTATCTTTTCAACTTCCTGCGCTATTAATCCAAAACGAAATTTCTTTGATGCAATATCTCCTGCTTTATCTTCATAATTTCCGGTCCCTGATATTTTCGGTCCAGTAACATAGCGATATTTAACCCCATTTAATTTTTGAACTGTTTCGAGAGGTGAAATAATTGGAGAGATATCTCTCTTAAAACGGATATCTGACCCTGTCCAATATCCTTGCCATGCCCATGCATATCCATCGCCTTGAACAAAAAAAACATCTCGGTTAAAAACGTTATTAAAAAGATGATAGGAACATGATAATTTATGGTTAATTGTCACCCATAATGCCCTACCATAGTCGTTGATATTAGAAGTTACATGCATTCCTTCACAATCTCCGACCACTTCTAATTTTGTGCATGATCCTGGATTATTTGTTCCTATGCCAACATTACCAGTTGGTAGGACCTTAAGTTGAGCGTTTGCCTGAAAAATGTAAAAACATAAAATCAGAACAGAAATTTTTGTTTTCATAATTTTTAAATTTGGTTGTTAGTTAATAATTAATTATTATTGATGACGCAAATAT
>CAZNRQ010000002.1:0-29119 GCA_964574845.1 uncultured Bacteroidales bacterium | reverse complement strand
TGGGGCAACGGAGGATACAGCTATATGATGTACAAATGTCTGGCTGATGATATTGGTAACGGAGGAATCTGGAATCACAGGGTGTCTGTACAATACGTCAAACAAAATTACAACCCCCTCCTTACCATGAAAGTGCAGCTGAAGCATAATTCGCGGAACAAAATAAAAGTTACGGCTGGGGTTTCGACCAATACCGCCGACACTAAACCTAAATACGTACTTGATTTTCCTATCTTCAATTTCCAGGGGGGCGATTATTATATGCAGGGTGACACTACCGAAGCATCCAAAACTATAGAATTCGGACTCGATATCAGCCCATTGCTGAATTATGTGCAGTCAGGTCAAAATGCAAAATACTTCTTACAGGTAGCAGAAGCCGATCCTACGGGAACTTACACCGGACAGATCAACAGTTTTTCTATTATCGATTATACTTCGGGAACAGTGCAGGTGGATTGTCCCTCGACGAATGTTAACCTCACGAATAACGACACTACACGATTAGCTATCACAAGAACAATGAACTTCAGCAAAGTAAATATTACCACCAATACATTGCCTGAGGCTTCTATCAATGAGGCCTTCTCACAGCAATTGACGGCTACTGCAGGAACAACCCCATATCACTGGGATTTTAATTATGACTTCGCTATCAATTATACTACCGGGACATTTCCGACTACCTCGGCACAGGTCTTGGTCGCTAATTCGACTGGATATGCCGTTCAGAATCTACCTTTTGATTTTCCATTTTATAATGAGAAGTTTAACAAGCTTTACATCAGCCCTGACGGTTTTATTAAGTTTGACAACCAATTGTTCACATGGCCCTACCTTATCGACAAGAACGTTTTGTTTAAGAGCACCAAGATTATCGCACCATTTTATATCGATCTTGCTTTCTCGGGGACAGATAATTTTTGGTATGAAGGCAATTCCCAATATGCTATTATCCGTTGGAAGGCATATGTAGCCGGACAAACGGGAAGTGTTGTAAATGTCGCGGTGAAACTATATCCTTCAGGAAAGATAGAAATGTATTATGATAACATTTCCGTTACTAATCCAACCGCTTATATCAGTGCAGTAACACGTGGTGACAATGTCAATTACCAATTCACGAACTATTCAGGGAAATTGTTCACCAATACTGCCACGAAGGTTATCGTATTTACACCGCCTGCCATACCATGGGGCTTGAACATAACAGAAGGGGGAATATTATACGGCACTGCAACCACTGAATGCAATAGTGTGCCCATTCCTGTAAAAGTAACCGATAACAACTCTATTGTCAATACAAAAACTCTTAACTTCACAACAAAGGGCGTTGTCGCAACCTATAAGGTGGCAGCAGGAATTGATTCAATAATTAATGCCGGAGAACACGTTATTCTGAGTGTCGCACTGAAGAACATAGGCGGAACCACAATTACCGGAGCACAAATGAAATTGTCGACCTCTGATGGTTTCATAAGTCTGGTGGATAGTATGGAGGTTGCCGGCTCACTGGCCCCCGACGATTCGGTGATCTTCCTGAATGCTTTTTCCTTTGATGTGGATAGTATGGTTACCAACAATCATATCATCCCTTTGATCTTAACGGTTTATAATGCGACTGACACATTTAACATCAGCATAAACCTTCCGGTTCTATCTCTGGTTCTTGACCTAGGTGGGATAGCGATTGCTGATGGGAACAACAATATCATTGAACCGGGCGAAACCTCTGCCATTATTGTTGAAATCAAAAATACAGGTGGGGCTACCGCCTATAATATTGACGGAATATTGAGTACTAATGATCCTTACACAACCGTAAGCGGGGATTCGGCACATATTACGAGTCTGCTGGGAGGGAACTCGTCTAATTCATTTTACATTGTACAAGTTGCCAATAATGTGCCTGACGGACACATCATTGTGTTTAATATGGCCCTGAAAGCCGATGGAAATTACATTACCCATAAGTTCTTTGCCATACAGATTGGTGGAAATGCTGAGGATTTCGAAACCGGCGACCTGACACATTTCCCTTGGACAACCGGGGGAGATTCTGTTTGGTTTGTTTCTACACAATTACCATTTGAAGGTACTTATTGCTCCAAATCGGGCAATATTTCGGAAAACCAACAAACCTCAATGACCTTGAATCTAAACATTCTGAATAGTGGCTCCATGAGTTTTTACCGTAAAGTATCCTGCGAAGCACATGCCGGTTATACCGATTACGATTTTCTGGCGTTTTACATCGATGGAGCTGAGATGGGCCGTTGGGATGGAGTGACGGCATGGCAACGCTACGAATATCCTATTACTTCAGGCGCTCATACTTTCAAGTGGACCTATAAAAAGGATTATTCTGTAAGTGCCGGAGAAGACTGCGCATGGCTCGACTATATAGTATTCCCACCAAGTATTCAACTGGGATCGAATGTAACACAATCACCCAACGCTATTGTTAAGACCATGATCATTGATTCCCTGGCTGTGGATTCGCTGGTGCTGAGCAATAACAATACCGGTGGTATGCTGATGTATTCGTGCGAGATCACCGATTTCTCAGTTAACGGCAACGATACCTGGCTGACACCCGAAGTGAATTACAGCAGTTTAGATCCTTCGTCGCAGGGTTCCATGAAACTTTATTTCAGTTCGTTTGGTTTAGATGCAGACACTTATAACAGCAACATCCGTCTGACCTATAATTTTACCGATACGGTGAATATCCCTGTGACCTTCCATGTTTATGTTCCGACAGGTATTGGGGAAAACAGTGCAGATGGCAATTCGCTGCAAGTATATCCCAATCCATTCTCAAAACAAACTTCTATCACTTTCGATGTTGATGGGGAATCGAATATTTCTCTTGATATTCTTGACCTGAACGGCAGGGTGGTGAGAACATTGGTTGAGGGAAAACTTAGCTCAGGAAGGAAGACTTATACCTGGGACGGAAGCAGCGAAAGCCAGAGTTATCTGTCGGCTGGTGTATATTATTATCGTTTAGTAAAGGATGAAAACACTACTTTTGGAAGGATAATTTATACGAAATAAGGCAGGATGGTTTTCAGCAGTGTTCTGTTTCTTTTCTACTTTCTACCAGTAACCCTATTACTCTATTTCATTGTAGGTAAGAGATTCAAGAACTTGGTGGCCTTGCTTGCCAGTGTGGTTTTCTATGCCTGGGGAGCCCCCCTGTTTATATTTGTTATCTTCGGGTCTATTGTGGCCGATTTCCTCTTTGCACGATTCATCCATCGCTCTCAGGGGACCAAACGGAAGGTGCTGTTGGCAGCAGCTATAAGTATTAATGTTGGTATTCTGATCTACTTCAAGTATTCCAATTTCTTTGTAGCAAATTTCGTTCAACTGATGGTGCAGATGGGTTTTTCGCATATACACTGGCTAAAAGTGGCACTACCTATAGGCATATCTTTTTTTACTTTCCATGAAATGAGCTACATCATCGATGTGTATCGTGGCGTAAAACCGCCGATGAAGAGTATCATGAACTATGCCCTCTACATTTTGTTCTTTCCCCAACTGATAGCCGGACCCATTATTCGTTTCAACGAGATATCGGATCAGATAGAAGACCGCAGCTATCAATATGGCATTGACAATAAGCTGGTGGGTTTCTTCCGCTTTGTAATTGGATTATCTAAGAAAATATTAATTGCTAACGTGCTGGGTGCCGAAGCCGATAAGATCATGGGATTGGGCATGGACGATCTGACCACTCCTTTGGCGTGGATAGGTATAGTGGCTTATGCTTTCCAGATCTATTTCGATTTTTCGGGATATTCAGATATGGCCATTGGGCTGGCACGTATGATGGGATTCGTGTTCCCCGAAAACTTTAACAACCCCTACATCGCGCAGAGCATAACCGATTTCTGGCGACGCTGGCATATGTCGCTCAGCCGTTGGATGCGCGATTATCTGTATGTCTCCCTGGGGGGAAATAAGGTTTCGAAGGCACGCATGTATTTCAACCTGAGTTTTGTGTTTCTTATATCGGGCTTTTGGCATGGTGCCGAATGGAACTTTATCTTATGGGGGGCCTATCATGGGTTTTTCCTGATTATGGACCGGCTTTTCCTGCTAAAGGTTCTGAACAAGATCGGTAAGTATCCCAGCATCATTTTTACTTTTTTCCTGACATTGATAGGTTGGGTGCTGTTTCGTTGCGAAAGCATAACCCATATAAAATTCTATCTGCACCGCATGTTCGATTTCAGCTTTGCTCCTACTGATATAGTTTTCGATTCCCATTTCAAGGTGATTTTGGTGTTTGCGTTTTTGTTCTCCTTCTTCGGAGTGATAAGAAATGCTGAACCCTGGCAGATGAGAGTGTTTGGTACAGATCAAAAAAGCCGAAATGTTATCATATTGGGTGCGTTGTCGATACTACTATTTATAGTGGGAGCAGCGGGTACAGCGGCTTCGGGTTTTAATCCTTTTATTTATTTCAGGTTTTAGATGAAGAAGACAATCAAAATATCACTGTTTGTAATCATCATGCTGATGCTGTTTATGCCCTTGTTGCAACAACAGTTGCATCTGTTTCGGGTAAAACCCTTAAATGGTTTCTTCGAGACCCATAAACGACCCGATACGCTGAACTGGAAAACATGGTCAGACGAGTCTTTCCAAAAGAAATACAACCGCTCGGTGGAAGACAGTTTCGGTCTGCGCGAAATATTGATACGCACCAACAACCAGCTTAACTATTGGCTCTATAAAAAAACTGATGCTCATAATGTTATTATTGGCAAAAACAATTGTCTTTATGAGGAAGGATATATCCTGGATTATACCGGGGCCAATTTTGTGGGAGAAACATACCTCAACGAGGTGTTGCGTCGCACCAAGATGGTTCAGGATACTTTGAAAAAAGCAAAGAATATTGACCTCATCATTGTGTATGAACCGGGAAAAGCGTCTTATTATCCCGAATTGATCCCCGATCGTTATCATCCTTATGATAAGAAGCCCAGCAATATGAAGTATCTAGTAGCACGCAGTAAGGAAATCGGCTTACAATATCTCGATCTGTGTTCCTGGTTTGTGGGGATGAAAGACACCGTCCGTTATCCAGTCTACAGCAATTATGGAGTGCACTGGACCACTTACGGCATGTTCAGGGCAGGAGACACCCTATCGAAGTTTATCGAAGGTGTGAGGCACATAGATATGCCTGAAATGATATGGAGGGGTTATAAGATCACTGAAAAAGCCCATGACGAGGATTTCGATATTGAAGCCACCATGAACCTGCTGTTCGATGTGAAGCACATTTCGTTGTGCTATCCGCAGGTGGGCTACAACGACCGCAGCGCCATGACCAAACCCAAATTGCTTACTGTAGGCGACAGCTATTATTGGGGCCTGCAAAGCAATGGAATCATCGATAATTTGTTCCGTGATCAGGAATATTGGTATTATTTCCGCGGGATATGGCCCAATATCTGGACGATGCAGGACATTCCCAAGGTGCTGAACCTTCAGGAGAGGGTAGAAAAACAAGAGGTGATACTTGTGATGATTACCGAGCTAAATACTTATAGGGCTTTCTGGGGTTTTACCGATGCGCTTTACAATATTTATTTCCCCAATGCAACGCCAAACCCCGATTACATCAAAACCCGGTATGTGATAGACCAGGACCCCGGACTGAGCCAACATCTTTCGGAGGCTCGGAAACGGCAGAAAAGCGTGGAGGAAGTGATCAGGGAAAGTGTGGAGGAGATGAGATAGGCATAATAAATATTTCTCCTTTCATATTAGTTCTTTTTTCTCCACCAAATAGCAGTATTATAATAGTATATCGTAAAGTTTTAAAAAGAACAAAAGTTATATCATGTCATCCCCAAGTCCTTATGGTATTATACGACGTTAATACCATAAGGATGTCCGTACGACGTAATGTGACGTAATTTCATGTCATCTCCGAACCCGTATAACTTGATGCGACGTCACATCATGTCATATGGGAGCCTGTAATGCATGATAAGACATTATTTAGTATTATGTGCGAGACCGCAAGACATGGAATTACTTTGAATTATATTAACAGCGAATTACATTTCAGCATATTAGCATGAAATAGAACAATACATTCCAATCCGCCCTCCTGTGGAAGACTAACTCTTGTCGGGAACGAAAAAAAGGGCAGAATGATTCCAACACCATCCTGCCCTTTCGAAACTCAATACATTTTACTGTTTTGACCACAGATCGTAGCCATACCATTTGCCAACTTCATAGTTGCCGTCATCGGATACAAAAACCAAACCATTGGCACATGAAAGAGAGAAACCGTAGGTTCCCTGCTCAATCTCGAATGATTTCACTTTTTTGCCCTTCATATCGTAGGCATAGATCATTTTATAATCGCCGTTAAAAGTATAGAAATACTTTCCGTCGCAGGCAACAGCTCCACTACCCGTGGTGAATTCCTTACCACAATCGAGATCCTTTATGGTTTTCGACACTTTACCCGAAGGAAACTTATAGATTTTGAGAGTACCGTCCGTAAAGTAGTAAAGATACTTCCCATCGGCACTCATGGCCAGATTGGCCTGCTCATTCTCGTACATTTCGCTCTTCACCTTTTCGTAACTTCCATGTTCAAGACTGGTTATTTTATAAATATCCCGTTCGTAAGTGCATACATAGAAACATTTTTCTTTCTGATTATACATGATCGAACGCATATCCAGCAACATTTCGTAAGTATCGAGTAAGCGCCCGTTGAACGAAAACTTCTGAATCTGGCCTTTGTTGGAGCGACCGCCATTACAGGTATAATAATATTCACCATCAGAGGCGATGTGAACATTATGCGTAAGGGGTGTTTCCTCAAAAGTGATCTTTGGAATGAGAATCTGGGCTTTTACCTGTGTATTAAAAGCCAAAAGCACAATAATTGCGCTTAAAAACAGCAAGGTTTTTTTCATCGTTTTAGTTTTTTTTATAAAATTAATACTCTTGGAGGGATATTCCAAGAGAAATTTAATTTTTTATAAAAAAGAGATGTTTATAATCATAATCAAACGACCTAAGAACAAGCAACGACAGCCAACCTGATTAGAACGAATAACTATAGCCAATACCCGTCACAAAATCACGTTCAGGGTCTTTGGCCTGATATTGTTGTTGTATCATATAAAACACATCAAGTGTAGAGTTCTTAAGAAACTCCCATTCCAGGCCCAAACTGTAACGCATATTATCAATGCCCTTTACTTCGGGATTGTTCAGCGGTATAAACGCTTCTGCTGACAGATAGGGCGCTATTTTTGAGGTAATATTATATTTCAGCGTTAGCTTGTTACGCGAATAATATTCGGCCAAATGACCCGTTTCGCTGCTGTTCACATCGGCATACTGCGACTGGATACGTGTACGTGCCAGGATAGAAAACTGGTAGAACTTCTTACGAAACGACAGATCGAAATAATAACGATGGCGTTTACTGTACGAATTGTCCAGACGGATCTTGTTTGTAAACCGGTAATCTCCCGAAACGCGCCAATGCTTGTTTATTTTATAGTTCAATCCTATATCCGTAAAAAAGGTCCCCAGTTCGGTAATGTTTTCAGAGAATCGAAGTTCCTCCGAAACCGTAACCGAAAAGTTCTTTATTATCTTCTTTTCTATGCTAATGCTGGTCCACAAATGGGCATCGTTCCACTGGGCAAAGGCCGCAGAAGCCGTCAAGAACAGAAAAGCTGAAATTACTATTTTATTAAAGTTACGGAGCATAACTGTTAAATTAATCGGTTGCACTGATCAATGAATCAACACGTGAAACATCCGAATTCTTGTCCTTTTTACCATTATAATAAAAGACATCTATTACGGCAAGATCACGTAAAAAGTCTATTTTCAAAATGGATATTCTCCTGATCTTTAACCCGGTCCTATTATTAAGATCTTCCAGTAATTTATCATAATTCTCTGGCTTGATAAAGTCGATATTGTCATACTGGATGCGTTTCGAAAACTCACGTTTCATAATAATATTCCCATCAAGTAGAAAGGTGGAAATAACAATAATTCCATTAATAATACCCAGATTATAAAACTCAAGCTGTATGGCACTAACCAAGCCTACTGCAATTACAATAAACAGGTAGGTCATATCTTTGATTGATATACCCTCGGTTCGGTATCGAAGCATTGAGAAAACGGCAAATAGTCCGAAAGCTGCCCCCATTGATATTTTGATCTGATTCATCAAGTAAGTTAGCAGAAAAATTGCAATATTGAAAAGAAAATACGTGAAGAATACATCCTTATTCTTGTAGTTAGGATAATAGATAAAAACTATCAAAATAAATACAGTGGCGAGATTTATCAGAAAATTTAAATAGAATGTAGTACCTATCTGCAATTTACTTTCTTTATCCCCTTCTTCATCTTTCTTTTTATCTTTTTTCTTTTCTGCTTTAGTTATTTCGGTTACCTGGACGGTTTCGGTGTTATTATCGGGGGTCACTGTTTGTGCTATCGCTACGGAAGCGGGCATACTGAACAGAATTACAATGATAACAAGTAAAATACTTTTAAAGAGGCTCATGTCGTAATTTATTTAAAATTAATAGCTTTGGTTTAAAATTGTTCATGCGGATATGCTCATACAGAAATATAACCCCAAAACAATATTTGCTTATGGAAATTTCAGGTATTCTTTTACAACGCATGATATCCGTAAATGCCGATCGTTGTTTTTTTTCCTGTTTAAGTTCGGCAATTACTAATTCTGATAGGGATTCTTCTTTCTCCATATTACAAAATAAGAGATCAGTGTCAATGGTTAGCCTTTCAGGAAGATTCTTGTTAACTAGAGTAATTCTTGAGTTTTTCGTCCACAATTTGGGCACTAGTTCACTTCCATCCGTATCTGATTTATTTTGTAAAAAATCGTGGGTGCGTTCAGAAAACTGTGCTGTCTGTTCGCTTCTTTGTATACGGGCCTTTATAGTCTTACCCTTATTTGTTTTTTTCTTAATCTCAAAGAAATGCAGATCAGATTCAAGATAAGTCCTTAAACGAATCTTTTCGCGGGAAGCTTTATCGCAGCGGTGCTGATGAAAAAGCTTAAAATCTTCTGTGTCATAATAAAGAGTTTCGTAACGGCTATTTCTCACACCTTCTACCTCAAGAACGAAATATTCGTCTCTAACTTGTTCTAATATAGTCGTTAGAAGTTCGCGACGGAAAATAAACTTTGTATCCGACCTGTTCATCAGTTTAACGCTATCCATTTCAGTTAATGAAATAGGTGAAAATTTTTGCAATATTTCGTTAAGGTTATCCACCAATGAGGGACTATTTAGTAGTATAGGTGAATTTCTTCGTAGAGATCAGTTTTTTATTGGCATCATAGGTTTTCTTTTCGGCCTTCATTCCATTGGGATTATAGGTAGTAAGGCTCTGTTTTTTGATTTGACCTACACCATCATACTCTATCTCTCCTATTTTTTGATACTCCGAATTATAAAAATATGTTGTTTTTTGAGTGGTCTTATCCTTACCGTCGTATACCACCTCCTCTATCTTGTCCTTATTGGCATTGTATTTATTAGTCTCTTTTCTTTTAATTGCACCTTCTTTATTATACTCGGTCTGTTCAGTAACACAGCCATTCTTATCATAAACAGTGTAGGAATCCTTGTAGGTAACTTCCTTACCATTCTCTGTTGCTGTCACATAAGATGTTTCGGTTGCAATTTTATTGTCCCTGATTTCTTTTTTTCCCTGTCCCATGGCGTTGCTAAGTGCGAAGCAGAGCACTGCCAAAGTCAGTATATTCATGGTTCTCATTTCCGTTAATTTGAATGGTTAGTCAAAAATTTTCAAATCTGGCAGTTCAACGCTTTCCTTGTTACTCGATATCTCTCCTTCTTGAATTACAGCGATGGTTCCTGATGGAACGGTAAGTGTGGAATCTTTTGAATAGGTCACCACTTTGTATTTACCCTTCCTCAAATATTTGAATTCGTAACTGCCGTCATAGTTGGTGTTCACCTTATCTCCATAGTCCAGATCATCACCGTAAATTATATAAACTTCCTTGTCGGCAGCATATCCCTCACCTAAAAAAACAGTAAAGTATTTGTTATAATATTTTGCATACACCTTGCCATGGATGGAACCATTTCCTCCCACACCGGGATCCTTTGAACAGGATGAGATCAAAACCACTATAAAAAGCGGTAAAACGATTAGTAACAGTTTTTTCATTTTATTAGGGTTGTTTAACATTTATATATTTATTTAATTAATTACAAGTTTTCGGGTAACAGTTTTATTCTGACAATGAACGTTAATAAAATAATTTCCACAAGATAATGCCTTTACATCAATATTTTGTATTACAGTTTCAAATTTACAATTATTATTGGTATAATCTTTATGAAAGAGAATTCTACCAAAAACATCAGTAATTGTAATCACAAAATCCTGCTCATAATTAGCGAAACTAACTGTAACATTTTGTAAGGCCGGATTGGGGTATATATTCACACTAAATGGCTCAGAATAGAATTGATTTTCAACATGAGCCGGAATGCCTGGAACTATATAATACTCATCAATAAGGGTGTCACCCGTATTTATAAACTTTAGGACCATGCTATCTGCATTTGCTACAATCCACATGGCTCCATGATTCGTATTATTAATGAATTCGCTGCCGGGTATTGGATTAACAGAATATAGAGGGCCGCCACCCGTACCACAAATAAAATAGGGTAACCCCCCAATATTCAGTCGTTCATATATATGATCATGTCCGGAAAAAACAGCACTGGCACCCCATTGTATAAAGGGCCATTGCATATAAGTGGTACTTCCATGCACCAGTCCTGACGAATAAGGAGGATGATGAAAATAAACAATATTATACAAAGAAGTGGAGGCCGACAGATGAGCATGAAGCCATTGTGCCTGAATTGAAGTATCTGCAACACCATCGGGCTCATCAATATTACTATTAATGCAAAAGAAATGCACATACCCTCTGACAAAATCGTAATATCTTTCATTCCCGGGCAAATTCACATACGGGAGATAAGAACTTATTCCGCCACTTTCTACATCATGATTGCCCAACCCTGAAAAAAAACGATTAATGGTATCTCCTACTCCAAACACACCTAGATAAGGAGAAATAAATTCATGATAAAACTGACCTACTTGTGTATCGATAGCATTGACAGAAGCGTAATTATTATCGCCACATGTAATGATAAAGTCCGGTGACCAGTTTTTAACAAGATTGCAAACACTCAAAGTCGATGGAGTTGCCCCGTGAATATCAGAAATAATGGCAAAATTCTGCCCAAAAACTAAATTGATATTAATTATAAAGACAATAAGGAAAGTGCTTCTTCTGATCGACGGGCTTTTCATTTACAGATGATTTACCTGCTGATAATTATTTTATTAGTTAAATTTCCAACTCTTACAAAATATAAACCACAAGGCAAATCATCCACCGGAATGGTTGTTGAAGCCATGAAGGCAGGCATATTCACCTCTTTAACTTTCTGCACGGCATTGTATATTTGAACCAACTGATCTTTCTGGCAACTATTGATATCCAAATTTAGTGTAATTCTGTCCGAAACCGGGTTGGGGAATACATTAAGAGCACCACTTTGCTGATTCTCACTTATGGAACTTGTATGATCAATTTTAATTACCCCATAATCCATAGCCACCCAAACATCGTTGTTTTTGTCGACCGCTAGACGAAAGATCCAATCAGCAGAAACTGAATCTGGGAAGTCGAATTGCTGTGAGGTCCAGCTGGTACCATCAAAACGTGTAATACCACCATTGTTGTTATAATCGGTATATAATCCCATCCACAGTTTCCCATTGACATCAATGTCCAGATCTCTTAAGCCATTGTTATACATACCATCAATAGGTCTGTAGTTCTTCACCCAGACATCTGAACTGTTCAACTTGGTAATTCCACTTAAAGTTCCAATCCACTTGTTATTAGCAGCATCGATTGCAATCGATGTAATACCGTTATCCACCAGACTGTCTTCAACTGACTGATCGATTACTGTCCAGGTAGTACCATTAAATTTAGCCACACCGGCATCAGTGCCAAACCATTTGGTTCCGGAGTTATCCACTGTTATGAAGTTTACAGCCGCATAAATTCCTCCGTTCATAGGAAGGCCGGTAGTATAGGTAGTCCAAGTGGCTCCACTCAGTTTGGATACACCAGCCCCCCCCGAACCGAACCAGACATCGCCATTGATATCGCCTGCAACATAACGAATGCCATTATCGCACAACCCATCTGCAGTAGTATATTTGGTCCAGGTGCTTCCATTAAATTTTGCAACACCATCACCATCTGTCCCAATCCATATATTGTTGTTTTTATCAACTGCAATGCAAGAAATGATATTAACAGGAAGTCCATCTGCAGTGGTATAAGTGGCCCAGGTGCTGCCGTTGTATTTCACAACTCCCTGATCGGTACCGAACCATTTGTTATTATTGGTGTCGACCGCTACTCCTCCCATGACATAATCACTGGCAATAGCGCAATTACCAGTATAATAATGGGTGGTTAAAAACTGTGCATTAACTAAATTTATCGAACACAACAGAAGTGTGCCAATTACTGCAGCTATTATCTTTTTCATGGTTTTTGTTTTATTTATTTAATCAAAATTACCTTTTTATTGATTACAGCATTCGAATCTGTTTTGACAGACACATAAAAAATCCCATCCCCTTGTTCTGAGAGGTCAATGTTTTTGACATTTTTACCTTCGAACACGACTTTTCCAATTGAATTGCAAACAATAATGTCGTAAGTATTATTTGTTATAAATTCTTCGTTCAGCTGAACCATGCCAGTGGATGGATTAGGGAAAAGAACCAATTCTGACTGATTTGCTTCAGCTTCTTCCACATCTGTACAGGCATTAACTGTCACGTTCACCGAAGAAGTACTGGTGCAGCCAGCGGTTGTAACCGTTACTGTATATGTGTAATTGCCGGCAGTATTAGGTGTAACAGTAGGGTTTTGTGATGAAGAGGTAAAACCTGCAGGGACAGAAGACCATGAATAAGTGAAAGTAGGGCTGCTTTGTAACGGTGAAACCGCTGTTGAACTTAATGTTATCTGATTATTGGCACATATAGTTGACGTTGAGGACGAGGCAGTTGTATAAGGACCATATACTTTGCATTTTCTTAGTCTATCTACATGGTTCGATCCAACTGCTAAGGTTTGGTAGGTTGTTCCGGTTCCATTACACTCATAAAATGTATTGTTTGGTTTGGTAATTAATATATTGCCATTTTCTACCACTTGAATACTTCCTTGATCTGCCACTCCAGTTATTGATGGAATTGTTGGTTTTGTGCAAGTGGTAGGAGCAATTACTGAACCTGCAGTATAGGTATAATTATATCCATTGTGTGGTGCTTGACACAATACTGCCTGAACCGTACCCCCCCCATTGTTATGATACATGCTGATATAATTGGGGTATTTTGCATTGGTTGATGATACCCAACGTGCATCATGAATAGTATTAAGAGTTATACCATTTCCTCCTGCAGTGCATCCGTAAGCAGCAGGATTACCCCAACGATAAAGAAAATCGCCTCCTCTTCCACCATTACCTCCACTATGTGTTGCAGCCTGGGTAGTTGTTGTACTATGGTCAATGACCCATATTTCATTCATAAAGTGTGAACTTACTACTATCTGATCCAATTGTGCATTATAATCGATCCCATTCATGTGAATCCAATCAGACGTCATATTATAATTAACATTCATCAACTGTGGATTGGCGGCAACAGATGTTACATAGGTGGTCGTTATGGCAGGATTAGTACTTTGACATAAATGATCCCAAAGTTTCCATTCCCAAACAACTTGACCAGTTGTCGGCCCTGTCTGACGTATTTCCTGTATTTTCTCAGATTGAACAGTCCCACTATATGTTCCTCCAACTGCTGATACATTTGCTGCAGTTTTAGAATCATGCACAATAATCAACACATTACCGTTGGGAAGTGGGCAAATATCGTGGTGCCCACCGGTTACCGTATAGGTCCAGGTATTAGTTGCCACAGTTGGGCTGGAACAAACCCATTTCTTTATAGAACCCCAGGAACCACCACCCGAACCAGAGCCAGTGCTTTGATAGATGGTGTCTTTTAAAAAATGTGCAGAGTAAGATGTTGAACTTACTGCCCACCGGGCATAATACTGGGAAGAAGTTGTTGCAGCTGTGTCAAACAAATATGCATAAGTGCCACCTACAGCGAATGTATACGTTTCCTGTTGTTGGGCATTTATTTTTGTAAACACAAAAACCAAAACTAAAATTAGAGAAAGCTTTTTTACCATCGTCGTAAATTTAAATTATTATTATTTTTTTAGTAGTTATTTTATTATCACAAATCAGGCGAAACACGTACACTCCTTTGCTAAGCGTTGAAAGATCAAAAGATTTACTAATAACATTCACGGACCCTGAGATTTCATCAAAACTCTCATACCACATGGACTCTCCAGATATATTCACTATTTCTACATAGAAAACACCTTGAGTTTTACCAAATTCTAGAGTAACGATTCCATTGGAAGGATTAGGAAAAACAAGCAATTCATTATCGACATCGGTTCCTATGTTGTTACTAAAAGAGAATGTCCGTGGCATATAAACAAAGCTACCAACCCCGTTAGGATATCGACCGATAGACTTGCCACTTTCAGTATTTTCCCAAATTACTGAATCCAAAATACCGCCAATTGTATTGGAAAAATATAGACCACCGCCGTCCTGAGGCAAGCTGAAATTTGTGTGCATAAATGAGGTTGTTTGTTCGCTGGTATATACAATCAAATAACTCTTTGCCGATATGGACGTATCGGGAAATGCCCATTTGGAGAGTGCAAGCTTATCGTCAGAAAGGAAGTTTCCAGACAAACTCAACACTTCATTGGTGTTGTTAAACAGTTCGATACGACCATCTCCAAACTCGTTGATGACAACATCTTCTTTTTCCATTAAAGGCTGTATTGAATAAAACTCATACTCGGCCCTTTCAGGAGAGAATATTCCTGATGCATTGTTTTCTGCATACATGAAATATTGCATCACCTTGCCTGTGGGAATTACTGAAACTCCATAAATATTATCGCCAGCCAAACTGTCATTGTGGCTGCCATCATCGTACATTTGAATTTTTTGAAAGATCCCCCTGCTGTCGTTTCTGAAACCCAAAATAACATGATTGGCATTGCTGACTTTAACAGTAAACCATATTTCCTGACCTTTCGAAGGAGATTCCGGTTGATGCGCTATTTCAATTATATCGGGATAACCATTGAATCCGGGAAAGGTATCCAGGTAGGCCAAGCGGGCTTCCATGAGATCCTTGATGCCTGGATATTGATTGGATGTCGGTCCTACAGTGGTATCAATGTTCTTGATAAAATTTGAATACGAAAAAAACTTGTTGGGGTCGGCCTGTACATAGGTATCAACTATGGATTGAATTTGTTTCCCGATCAAATAGTATTCTCCGTTCCTGACATTCTCATTAATGATCGTGCGCATATGTGCCAGAAACATTTTCCTGTACATGGAATTTGACAAGAGATTCTTTATTAATGGTCGAGGAGAGTAGGTTGTGGAGGTCACAATTTTCAGAGGATCTAACTGCTTAGCAGCTGCTATGCTCAGATTTAATGCAGTGGCATCGGTATTTCTGAAACTCCCGAACGACATATTCAAATCCCAGATAATGGCATTAAAAACGCCGTTGTCATCTTTATACATGTAGTAATTCTGAGAATAGCCTATATAGCTATCCAGATTTACAACCGCATAATCAAAAGCGTGCATCCATAGGGCACGATCCACATTCAAAACACTGGGAATATTGGTGGTGTCGTTGTTCAATACCGCAATTAGGTACAATAAATCATTCCATCCATGGTCGGAGACCATGTTGTAATACGGCACATATCCTGTTGAATCTGTGCCATGAGTATATGCCAAGTTTGCATTTTGGCCATAAGGATATTCTAGTAATTCGGGACTTCCTTTAAAAAAGGAATTGCTGCCCGATCCAAATTCTCGTTCTGCAAACAATTTATCCACCGATTCTACATTAGTGTAGAGACCAATGTGAACATCGTTAACATATACATCCGCAAAATTAGCTCGGGAGGCAGGCATATATTTTCTGAGAATAGTATAGGACAGAACCTCCCGGATAAAGGAAGGATCGCGAACGACATTACTTAGTTTTAATTTGGTAAATCCCTGATAATTCTGATAAGTATTGCGATAATCCAATTCAATATTGAAAGGATTTTTTGCCTGATCCACATCCCATGAACTGTAGCCTTTGTAACGGATACCTGCGTGCTGATATATATGACCGTCGATACTTACTGTTCCTTCCAGTTTTGCATCATCACCAAAATTTATAAACAAACTGTCCAAAACATGATCCCAGTTCTGTTCCTCAAATGTGATACGAATTTCTCTTATGAAATTGATATCGTAAAAATCAGATGTATTTTGTGAAAAAGCCCCAAACATTGGAATCAGGAAAAGGGCTGTATATAAGAGTAGTTTTTTTAACATGATGACAAGCCGTAGCTGCTTATTTTTCTATTTAACAATTTCCTTTTTCATAGTTTGGTATTCTTAATTCACTTCTTTTGATTAATCAAAACTATAATCGATGAATTCTACTGTAAGAACCGTCCCGAAATAAATTCGTGAAACTTTTCCTTATAATTGTCTGATACAGGAATGCTGGTTTCTCCAAAAATAATCCTGCTCCTTTCTACCGTTTGAATCTTGTTCAGATTTACAATAAAAGAGCGATGCACTCTCATAAATGCTTCCTCTGGTAATTTTTCCACAATTACTTTCATGCTCATCAGGCTCATAACAGGTTTTTCGACGTCCTGTCTGAAAATCTTTATATAATCCTTTAGTCCTTCAATATAAGTAATCTCATTCAAGGCTATTTGTTGAAGCTTATAATCCGTTTTTACAATAATAAAATCTTCCGAAGCATTACTTATGGGCTTTTTGTCCATTATTTCAAACTGATTTCTTACCTTTACTGCTGCTGAAAGAAATTCTTCATAATTAAAAGGCTTTAACAAATAATCCAAGGCATTAACCTTATATCCTTCAACAGCATAACTTTCATAAGCAGTAGTAAAAACAACCAATGTTAGGTTGTTAAGCATTTTTGCCAGTTGCATCCCACTTATACCAGGCATTTGAATATCAAGAAACAAAACACATTTGGATCCGGAATTTAAAACTTCAATCACTTCAAAAGCATTATTACAGGCTTTTATAAGGTTCAGGAAGGGGGTTTGTTCAACATATCCCCTCAATAGATCCAAAGCGAAAGGCTCATCATCTGCAATTATGCAATCTATTTTATCCATCAGTTAGCAGGTATTTTCAATTCTGAGTAATAATCTTTATCAGTTTGTTTCCGGATAAGCGAAAATTCGTTAGCTTTATATAAGATATCCAATCGTTTTTGCAGATTTTCAAGACCTATACCTGAAACCGTCTGATCGTCTCCTATTGGTTTTGAACAGGAATTATTTACACTAAATATTACATGGCTGGCCGTAAGTTCCATTTTAATAAAAATATTTCCTTGTAAATTGGCATCAATGCCATGCTTATATGCATTTTCAACTAAAGTAATAAATAATAATGGGGGCACCCTTACTTCCGTTTCTTCGGCTTCTAAATCCGGAAATTCATATTTTACAAAAATACTAGACGACAACCTTATCTGCATCAAATTGATATAGGTTTTGAGAAAATAAATTTCGCTTTGCAATGGGACCTTTGCATCCTCAGCATGATATAACACATAACGGAGCAATTTACTCAAATTATGCAACACTTCCTTTGCTAGTTCGGGCTTACGATCAATTAGTGCATAAATATTATTTAAGGTATTAAAAAAGAAATGTGGCTGTAGCTGATACTTTAAATAAGTGATCTCTGACTTCAGGTGTTCGTTTTCTATTTTTTTACGCAATGATTCTTCCTCTTTTAAGCGCATAGTCGATCGAATGGCTACTGAAACACCAATAGAAAGCGTAAATGACAATAAACTCCTAATCAAAAACAAATCAAAAGGAACTTTTCCTAGGAAATTTGGGTCATTATATGCTTGAAAAACATAATCACATCCTAAAAATAATAACAGTATAGCAAAGCTAATGGCAGAAAATAAGAGGTATTTCTTCTTAAAAAGCAGCTGTTTAATGAGCAAGAAATAATTTAAATAAAACAGCACCATCGATAGCACAAATTCGGGCAAAACATTGACCATAGGAGGATGAGGCCTGGAATTATCAACGAATAATAAGGGAAAGATATAAACGAAAATCCACATACTAAGGTGAAGCAACAGTAAGGGAATATTTTTAGGAATTTTACTCATTCTTTCTTTTTTACTATCCTGCTATAACAGTTTAAAAGACAAAACTAAGAATATTCGTTTCACCTTGCAAATAAAATGGAAGTTGAAGGGTTATTTCATGATGTTTAAGCTGTTTTTATCCACCAATCTAAGGATGAATCGGTTCTTTAGTTTTATTTTTCCACAAAAAAAAATCCCTTTAACTTTATTGTCAAAGGGATTTTAAAACAAAATGTAAAGTTAAACCAACGGGTACTTCTTAAAGATATTGTTCGATTTCATAATGATATCAACATACTGGGCTCTTTTAAAAGCAAATGGATCTTTGGAATTTTTCTTCGACAATTTCCCAATAATACTGTCAACTGAAGCATAGTTTTTCTTATCAAGCCAATTATTCATTTCTTCAAGCATAACAGAAATATGGCTGATCTGGTTTTTATAAAGCGTACTTACCACCTGAACACACCCTGCTCCGGCCAGAATCATTTTAACAGCATCCAGACCGGTAAAGATCCCTGTATTGCAGCAAACAGGAGATGTAATATTCCCGTACAAAAGCCCGGCATAACGCAAAGAAAGACGACTATCATCCACATTACTCAGATTATAAGGAAAGTGAAGTTCTTCTTTGTCAAGATCAAAATCTGGCTGGAATAATCGGTTAAATAGAACAAATCCATCAGCACCCGCCTCATCAAGCTTTTTGACAAAATGCAGAGTATTGGTATAAAAAGGACTGAGTTTTACTGAAACAGGTATTTTCACTACTTTCTTTACCGCTATTAATACATCTATCTGCTGCTTTTCTATCTCAGCAGCAGTTGTTTCAAAGCTACCAGGGGTACTATAAAAATTCAATTCTATTCCAGCCACTCCTGTTTCTTCGATTTTCTTTGCATATTCAACCCATGTTTCATCATACACAGCATTCAAACTTGCAATAACAGGTATGCTGACACTTTTGCAGGCTTCTTCCAGATTCATAAGATATTCTACTGGTCCGGCATGTTTTATATCAGGAAACAAAGATTGCATTTCTGCGTTTCGTTCAGAATACTCCATGATATCCTCTTCCAACTGTAACTGTTCGAGCTGGATCTGCTCTTCAAAAAGCGATTTATAAACAATGGCCGCAGCCCCTGCCTCTTCTATCTTTTTGAGGTTTTTTACATCTGTTACCAGATTGCTGGCTCCGACAATAATAGGGTTCTTTAAATTTAACCCCATATATTTTATTCCTAGGTTTGCCATAATAATGTGTTTTATTAAATTATTAAAATAAAATTGATTTTAATGTTACAATGCTTCTATTTACTAAAATCCATTTTTGCCATGCGCTCATAGCTTTTGAATCTCCAGCGTGCATTCTCCTCTGCCGCTTTAAATAATTCAACCGCTTCGCGTGGAAAAGATCTTTTTAAAGAAGTATATCTTACTTCGCTGTTCAGGAAGGTCTGGAAATCTTCCCATTTAGGCTCCTTGGAATCAAGAGTGAAAGGATTTTTCCCTTCAGCTTCATTCATTGGATTATAACGGAATAGTGACCAATATCCTGCCTCAACAGCCAATGCCGATTCTTCCTGTGTTTTACCCATACCGGCACGCAAACCGTGATTGATACAGGGGGAATAAGCAATAATTAAGGATGGTCCGGGATAAGCTTCGGCTTCTTTCAATGCTCTGAAATACTGTCCATAGTTAGCTCCCATGGCAACCTGAGCCACATAAACATAACCATAAGACATGGCCATCATACCCAGATCTTTCTTGCGTATTCTTTTTCCTGAAGCTGCAAATTTAGCAACCGCAGCAATAGGAGTTGATTTGGATGCCTGACCACCTGTATTGGAATAAACTTCGGTATCCAGAACCAAAACATTAACATCGTTTCCCGATGCCAACACATGATCCAAACCACCGTAACCAATATCATAAGCCCAACCATCACCACCGAAGATCCATACTGATTTTTTGATCAGATATTGCTTCAGGGCCATGATTTCTTTAGCAATCGGATTAGCTGATGTTGAGATCAGTTTCAGCACCTTTTCAGAGGCAATCTTTGATGCTTCAGCATTGTTCATGCCTGCAATCCATTCTTTGAAGGCCTCCTTGATTTCACCGGAAAGATCTGACTCCAAAGCATTATGCATTAATCTTTCGATCCGTTGACGCATTTTATTTACACCAATTCCAATACCATATCCGTATTCGGCATTATCTTCGAATAGCGAATTGGCCCAGGCAACGCCTTTTCCTTCTTTGTTGGCACAATAAGGAGTGGCTGGTGCTGAACCACCATAGATGGATGAACAACCTGTAGCATTAGCAACTATCATTCTGTCTCCATAAAGCTGGGTAATCAGTTTGATATATGGAGTTTCACCACAACCGGCGCAAGCTCCAGAGAACTCGAACAATGGCTGAGCAAACTGACTATTCTTAAAGGTTTTGAAGATATCAATGCCTTGGGTTTTATAGCCTATTTTATCATCCATGAATTCGTATCTTGCAATTTCGGCTTCCTGTGTACCCAGAGGTTTCATCACCAGTGCCTTTGTTTTTGAAGGACAAATGTCAGCGCAGTTACCGCAACCTGTACAATCCAAAACACTCACCTGAATGCGGAACTGAAGTCCTTCCAGATCCTTACCAATGGCTTTTAAGGTGCTGGTTCCCTCAGGCAAAGTTTTCATATCCGATTCGTTCATCAGGAAAGGACGAATAGCAGCATGAGGACAAACATAAGCACACTGATTACATTGTATACAGTTTTCAGGAGCCCATTCAGGTACATTTACAGCAATACCACGTTTTTCGTAACGGGTGCTACCTGAAGGGAAGGTTCCGTCTTCACGATCCAAAAATGCGCTTACAGGCAGATCGTCGCCTTTCATGGCATTGATGGGATCGAAAACATTCTTAATAAAATCAGGACGATTATCTTCAACTGTTACTTTTTTTATAGTGATATTCTTCCATTCAGCAGGAACCGGAATTTCTACAACTTCTTCATGACCTTTGTCGATGGAAGCAATGTTCATCTTCACAATGTCGTCGCCCTTGCGTCCGTATGTTTTTTCAATAGCTGTTTTCATTTCTTTTACAGCCAGTTCGAAAGGTATTACGTTCGAAACCTTGAAAAAAGCAGTCTGGGTGATGGTGTTGGTTCTGTTGCCCAAACCAATCTCTTCTGCAATTTTGGTAGCGTTAATGGTATAGAACTTTATTTCGTTTTCTGCCATGAATTTTTTCATGTGATCAGGAAGACGCTCTTTGGTTTCTTCCACGTCCCATATACTGTTCAACAGAAAGGTGCCGCCTTTTTTCAAACCTTTCAGCATGTCATATTTTTCCAAATAAGCAGGAACGTGGCAAGCTACAAAGTCAGGCGTATTAACCAGATAAGGGGAACGGATGGCTTTGTCGCCGAAACGAAGATGCGATACAGTGATACCACCCGATTTCTTTGAATCATAAGCAAAATATGCCTGACAATATTTATCAGTAGTGTCGCTGATAATCTTGATAGAGTTTTTATTAGCACCTACTGTACCGTCAGCACCTATACCATAAAACTTAGCTTCGTAAGTTCCTTTGGATGAAACGCTGATCTCAGGTAAAAGAGGTAATGATTTGAATGTAACATCATCCACAATACCCACAGTGAACTGGTTTTTAGGTTCGTTGAGTTTCATGTTCTCGAACACCGAAAGCATCATAGCCGGGGTGGTGTCTTTGGAACTTAATCCGTAACGACCTCCGACGATCATAGGTGCATTGGGTCTGTTATAGAACAGGTCTTCCACATCCAGATACAAAGGATCGCCGTTGGCTCCAATTTCTTTGGTACGGTCAAGAACGGTGATGCGTTTTACTGATTCAGGAAATACTTTGAAGAAATATTTTGCAGAGAAAGGACGATACAAATGTACTGAGATCAAACCCACTTTTTCTCCCTTTTCAATCAGGTAATCTATAACTTCTTTCAGAGTATCGGTGATTGACCCCATAGCAATTACTATGTTTTCAGGATTTTTGGCACCATAATAAGTGAAAGGATGATATTCGCGTCCGGTGATGGCTTTCAGTTTCTGCATATAGTCTTCTACCATATCGGGAACGGCGTCGTAATATTTATTGGCAGCTTCGCGCGACTGGAAATAAATATCAGGATTCTGTGCAGTACCGCGGGTTACGGGATGTTCAGGATTCAAAGCGCGATCGCGGAATTCTTGTAAAGCTTTTTTGTCCAAAAGTTTTTCCAGATCTTCCATGGCAGGTGCTTCTACCTTTTGAATTTCATGTGATGTACGGAATCCGTCAAAAAAGTGAAGGAAAGGAACCCTCGATTTGATAGCAGTAAAATGTGCAACCGCAGCAATATCCATGATTTCCTGAACGCTTCCGGTAGCCAGCATGGCAAAACCCGATTGACGTGTACTCATAACATCGCTATGGTCTCCGAAAATAGATAGGGCCTGAGCTGCCAGGCTGCGGGCCGAAACATGCAATACGCCCGGCAGCAATTCACCCGATATTTTGTACATATTGGGGATCATTAACAACAATCCCTGCGAAGCAGTATAGGTAGCTGCCAACGAACCGGCCTGAAGTGCTCCGTGCAAAGCACCTGCAGCGCCTGCTTCTGATTGCATTTCGGACAAGGTAACTGTTTCGCCAAAAATATTCTTTTTGCCTGCCGCTGCCCATTCATCAATGTTTTCGGCCATATTCGATGAAGGCGTGATAGGATAAATACAGGCTACTTCTGTAAACATATAGGCAATATAGGATGCCGCATAGTTCCCGTCACAAGTGATAAATTTCTTTTTAGTTTCCATTTCTATAAATCTGTTAAACTCCTGATAATATGATTAATATTTTTTTGCTTTCAAATTTGCTGCGAATTTAGTTAATATTGAATATTCAGGGGCAATTTTGTGGAAAAATATTTTGCAATCTCCCTGCTCTTCAGGAATATTTTATGGGCGAACGACCCTGTTTCTAATTGCAACATATACCCTTAGTCTTTTAACAGGAGTATTATTATTGCCGTTATGTTGCCTTTCAACAAAAAAGACAGCAGCCCACATTTCGGCCCTAGGGCCTTTTATTTCGTTTTTACCGAATCTGTCGCTGCTGCGGTGGTGTCGTTTAACAATTGTTCCGCGTGGTTCAGTGCGGCATTGCGCTGTATTTCCATCAACGAATCCTGTTTGCGTTTTTCCTTTTCTTCGGCATCTTTGCTGGGGCCGCATGCTACCAGAGAAAGAAATAACAACGAGGCCAGGAGTATTTTTATGTTTTTCATAATGTAAGTGTTTGTGAAATAAATGCTTTTTCTTTGAGTCAGCCAACCGGCGGATTGTGGCAGTTTTGTTTTATTCTTATTGTAAAAATGGCAGGGCTTCCGGAATAAATTTGTCTTTCGAATCAAACAGACCGTGATTATGATCGCCCTTGATCTCAATAAATTTCTTCTTGCCCTGACATTTCGCAAAAAGCTTTTCGCCCTGCGAAAATGGCACCGTTTTATCCTCCCGGCTGTGAATAAATAATATCGGACATGCTACTTTTGAAAGTTTTTCGCCCGAACTGAAGTCGAAGTTCAGCGTCAGTCGGTTGGGCAAATACCAAAAGGTGCGGTTGGCCATATCGAGCATGGAATAAAAAGTAGCTTCCATCACCAGTGCATGACACTTTTTGTTTTGGGCCAGATTCACCGCAACGGCTCCTCCCAGCGACCATCCCCAAATTATAATTTTGTCTTCCTTTATTCCGAATTTCTTCTGCAGATAATCATAGCTGGCTTGGGCATCATCATAAATATCATCTTCATTCTCTATTTTCCCTGTACTGGTGCCAAATCCCCGGTAATCAACGGCCAGAGCATTGAACCCCATTTCGCGCAACAGCCGCATGCGTTTTTCGCCACGCGAGATGTTGCCCGCATTTCCGTGAAAGAAAAGCACCGTGTAAGCATTCGTATCGACAGGCATCCACCAGGCATTCAATTCCACCCCATCCTGAGTAGGAATCCAATGCTCCTGAATACCCAAGTCTTCAGGTGGGGGTTGTGATCCTTTTTCCGGATGAAAGATAAAACTTTGCTGAAAGAAAAATACTGCTAGGCATAAGTTTATGTATAACAGGAAAACTATGGCTACAATGATCAGGAGTTTCTTCATGGGTTTTTATTTTTCAAAAAAAAACCCGCCCCAATGGGGCGGGCCTTTCTTTATATTTTATCATCCCCACACAAAAGTATAGGTGGTTCCGTTTACGATTACATAATATATCAGATCGCAGGAGCCATCACCATAATCTACTGTAATGGTTGGATAACCTGCATTCAGAACATCCAATTTGCCTGAAGCAACTATCCAGCGGTAGATGGAGGGGCAATATTTACAAAGCAAAGGAGCCGTAATATTCACTGTAAAAGCAGCACCATTGATATCGGTTCCGTTGGCCGATCCGGTTACGTTATATTCGTCGTCGAATGGATTCATGTAGGTGTCGTATCCGGCTATCCATTCGTTCTCGCGTGTCGAGGTCCAGTTGATGGTACCTTCCGAATAGGTGATACTGGCTCCGGTTACAACCACCGAAAATACAGGATGTCCGGCCTGATTATGACCTAGATTGGTGATCACCTGCGTGCCCTGTACCTGATGAGGTATATTGTTGATGGTTTCCACATAATTGTCGAATGTGGAAGTAACCACCGAATTGGAATCCACATAAAGGCCGACTACGTGCGAATTTATTTTCCCGCTGCGAACGATTCCGTCATCACCCATACAACTGCTTCCAAAATCAAGTACCAGGTTCCAGTTGCCCCAGGTTCCGGTAATATATAAGGTAGGACAACCGGCTATGGTATCATTAGTGGTTTTGCTTCCCACCTGGTGTGCAGCCTTTGATATCTGGTTATACGAACGGCTGAAAATACCTTCTGCCGTAGAATTATCCAGAGCAGCACGATAGCTGTAGGTTTTGGGATCTTCTTTCTTCTTGCACGAAGAAAATAAAATGCCTGCCGAAACTATGAGGGCAAGACTGACTGCTAACAATTTTAATGTTTTCATTTTGTTGGGGGTTTAGTGGACAAAAATAAAAAATTATACGAACGTTTTATTCTTAAACGTAATTTATTCGCCGAAAATTGTGAAACTGTGAATTTTTTTTGAAAAATTATTCGTTTTTGCTGTTTTGAAGCAAGGCAAAATACAATTCACCCAGTTCGCGGGCGGCATTGTAAGAGGTGATCTTCTTTTCCGAAATTTCTTTTTCTATGTGCCTGAGGCGCTTTGCCACCAATGGGTGCTGATAAAAGTGTTTCAGTATTTCTTCTTTCAGGGTATGATGCATCAATTCTATGTCCTGCACGGCCCGTTTCTTAGTAAAATAACCATTGGCCCGGGTGAAGGCAACGTAATCTTCCACTATCTGCCAGGCCTCGGCTATGCCGCTTCGCTCGCGGGAGGAGCAGGTAGTGACCGGGGGCGACCATCCCGATTCGGGCAACGGAAAAAGGTGAAGGGCATTCTGATATTCGGCTTTGGCCATTTTGGCTTTGGCTATGTTGTTTCCGTCGGCTTTGTTGATCACGATGGCATCGGCCATTTCCATGATGCCGCGTTTGATGCCCTGCAATTCGTCGCCGGCGCCTGCCAGCATCAGCAGCAAAAAGAAATCGACCATGGAATGTACCAGGGTTTCCGACTGCCCCACTCCTACCGTTTCCACAAAAATGATCTCAAAACCGGCTGCTTCGCAAAGTATGATGGTTTCCCAGGTTTTCTGAGCCACACCGCCCAGGGTTCCTGCCGAGGGCGAAGGACGTATAAAAGCCATGGCATCGGTGGCCAGTTCTTCCATGCGGGTTTTGTCGCCCAGTATGCTTCCTTTCGACAAATAGCTGCTGGGATCAATAGCCAGCACGGCTATCTTCTTTTTTTGTGCGGTGAGGTGTTTGCCCAACACTTCTATAAAGGAGCTTTTGCCCACGCCGGGCACTCCCGTGATGCCCACCCTGACCGACTGGCCCGAATGAGGCAAACAAAGTTTCAATAGTTCCTGTGCCTGCAACTGATGTTGGGGCAGGGTACTTTCTATAAGGGTGATGGCCTTGCTCAGCAGGGTGATGTTGCCCTGACGTATGCCATCAAACAATTGCTGAGTGGTGAAGCCCGAAGGTTTTTTGTTTGCCATGTTGCGCACCGCTTCCTGATTGACCACTGAGGGCTGTTCAATTCCTTTCTGAACTTTTAGGGCGCTTTTGGCAGGCTTGGGGGTCACAATGGCTGGGGATTTTTTACAAATTTACACAATAATATCCTGAATCTTCGAAGGCGCTGGAGTTCATTTCTTTTTTATAGGAACCACCTCCACGCTTCCGTCAGGGTTGGTTTTCTTTTTGAATCCCGGAGCTATGAGGACTATTCGTCCATCGTTGCCTCGCATCGATTTGTAGTCGGGAGGTATGGCCACTACGCGTCCGTCGAGGCCTTCGCGCCAGCGGTAGCCCTCGGGAATGGCTACTATGCGGCCATCAGCACCTTCGCGGTAGGCCTCTCCATCGCGAACCATGACGGGGCGGCCATCTTTTCCTTTTAATTTTACGAACATGATGTTATAGATTTTTTTGAGTGAACAAATTTACAAATTATTTGAAAATTGGGGAAAAAGGGGATAAAGCATTAGGTGCGTAGTTGGAAATTACAAACAACAGAAAACGGAGGAACAGTGAAAGAATCTGATGGAACAGTGAAAGGATCAGATGGGATAGTGTCAAATTAAACAAGGCAATCTCTGTTTTAGCCTAAATTTGATTTAAATTTGTTCTTCCAAAAAAACATTTACCCCATGAAAAAGATATTATTCTCCTCTTTGTTCTCCCTTTTCTCCCTTATCCTTTTGTCGCAAAACCCTAATGCCTACACAGGCCAATGGCTGGGAACCCTGCAGGTGCAGGGGCAGAAGCTGCGCATAGGATTGTCGGTAAGCGATTCATCGGGGGTGCTGCTATCATACCTCATGAGTCCCGACCAGGGTATCATGCGGATAGAGGTGGAAAAAACTACCGTCAATAACGACACCCTGCTGGCGAAATGCCGCGACGTTCCTGCTAGTGTAAAAGGCAGGCTCAATGCCACAGGCGACACCCTGAAAGGTTATTGGATACAGGGACGCAAATTTGTGCTGAACCTGGCCAGAGTGGAGCAGCTTCCGCAGATGAATCGCCCTCAGGAACCACAAAAACCCTATCCCTATGAGGAGGAAGAAGTGAGCTTTACGGATGCCAAAAGCGGTATCACTTTTGCCGGCACACTTACCCTGCCGCGGGGCGATAAGAAATTCCCTGCTGTGGTGCTGGTGAGCGGTTCGGGCCCTCAAAACCGCAACGAAGAACTGCTGGGTCACAAACCCTTCCTGGTCATTGCCGATTATCTTACCCGCCAGGGTATTGCCGTGTTGCGCTACGATGATAGGGGCACAGGAGCATCCAAAGGAGTATTTTCCACTTCAACCACCCTCGATTTTGCTCAGGATGCCGAAGCGGCTTTTACCTTTCTGCTGAACGATGCCCGCATCGATGCCACTAAGATAGGCATTATGGGACACAGCGAAGGAGGCATGATTGCCCCCATGGTGGCTGCACGCAACCCCGGGGTAGCTTTCGTGGTGATGCTGGCCGGACCCGGACTGAAAGGAGAAGACATTCTGCTGCTGCAATCGGATCTGATACAAAAAGCCGACTCTACGCCACAATCGGAAATTGATGCCAATACCGCCCTCAACAAGAAGATGTATGCCATTGCCATAAAAGAAAAAGATGATAAAAAGGCTGCGGATAAGATGCGGGTGCTGATAGACGAATATTGGAAAACCGTGAACCCCGAAACCATAAAGAAATACGGTCTGGATAAAAAAATTCTGGTGCAGTCGGTCTATCAGATACTCACTCCCTGGTTCCGTTATTTTCTGCAGAGCGATCCTGCCAAATACCTCGTAAGGGTGAAGTGCCCCGTGCTGGCCGTGAACGGCAGCAAAGACCTGCAGGTGCCCCCCCAACAGGATCTGGAAGCCATAAAGAAATACCTGACCAAAGCTGGTAATAAGCATTTCACCATCAAGGAATTTGAGGGACTCAACCATTTGTTTCAGCATGCCACCACGGGCTCGCCATCGGAATATGTGGACATAGAAGAGACCTTCGCCCCCGAGGTGCTGGAATATCTCGGGAAATGGATTTCTGACATTTCCAAATAATGTTCACGGTTGGTCCGTTTTTTTGGAGGGGGTTATAAGAAGGAAGACGCTGATTAGCGCTGATTGATGCGCATGTTTATGATTATTTTTTATGATTTTCGCTGATTGGGAGTTACTCCTGACCTGAATAACAGCACGGGCTGACTGTGTGGAAATAGTGGGGGCGCGACATTGAGTCGCACTCCCACTGTATAAACAACGGATGGCACAAAATCGACGATGTGAAGGGGACTAACGACAGTTAGCCGGAGGTTAACGACGATGTGAAGGGGGTTAACGACGCTTAGCCGGAGGTTAACGACCGCTAGCCGGAGGTTAACGACCGCTAGCCGGG
>CAZNRQ010000001.1:29147-31778 GCA_964574845.1 uncultured Bacteroidales bacterium | reverse complement strand
AAAATATTTCCGAATTCAGATTGCAGACCGGTTCGTTGACAAAATCGCGGCAAATATAAACGGATGACAATATGTTTTTCAAGGCATCCAGCTCTTTTTCTGTAATGCTTTTTGAGGATACAAACAGTTTTTTCAGGCTATGTAGAAATGTGTCAGGCGCTGATTTAAATTGTGTGAACTGATATACCGAAAGGGCAATTCCTTCTATGGCCGCTTTTATTTCTTGGTCATCAAGGCCGCCGGAAAGCAGGGTGGCGGATGAGGTTTTGAACTCATTGCATAGGGCAACAAATTTGTGACCTGTTTTGCGGAGGTCTTCCAATATTTCGAAAGGGGCCTTTTTTTCTGCTTTCACATGGTAGAAAAAAAGCTGGTAAGCATAGCGATTGATGCTTATTATGCCCGATTTTTCGTCGGCCAGTTTTTCTGTAAGGAAAAGAGTCTCTTCTTTATTAATATGGTTTTGGGCCGCTTTCAGCAGTTTTTCGGTGGATCTTTCGATGAAAAATAGGGTGGAAGCTGTTTGTGTTTTTCCGGATTTTAGTATTTCTAACTTCATTTTTTTTGTTTTTTAATTAACTAAGTTTTGCCACCAAGGCACGAAATCACCAAAAAGCACCAAAAATTATTGTTCTCAATTAGTTGGCAAAACGTTTTATTCCTGATCCTATATTCTCCACATTAAAGTTTATCAGGTAGCCTAATCTTTTATTAGCAAGTTTCAGGTGACTCAAAATATGTGCCTCCCAAACTGGATTTACAATCTCAATGGCCTTGAGTTCACAGATAATTTCGTTCTCAACTAATACATCAAGTCGCAAGCCTTCATCAAAAACGATATTGTCATAAATAATCGGAATATTTAATTGGCGCCGGAAACTTATATTTCTTTTGCTTAATTCGTGGCAAAAACATGTTTCATAGACCTTTTCGAGTAATCCGGGACCAAGATTCTTATGCACTGTATAAGCAGAATCAACAATCTTTTTACCAATCAGATCAAGTTCCGGTGGAATCGGTATGAAACTTTTATGATAATTCCTTTTATCCTCAGGATTTGGTGGCATTATTTTCTTTTAAATTCCCATCAAAGTTAAGAAAAATGTTGAAGCATTTCTGTCTAAAAAAACATTTGGCGACTTTGCGCATTGATGGCGAAAGGGAAATAATTATTTAGTGTCTTGGTGCTTTGGTGGCGGATGGTAACAATAAAGAATTGGAATAATTTGGTGTAGATTGGTGTCTTGGTGCTTTGGTGGCGGATGGTAGCAATAGAAAGTCAAATTAATTTGGTGTAGATTGGTGTCTTGGTGCTTTGGTGGCAGAAATTGCATGAATAGTAGAAATAAAAAAAGTAATTTTGCTTATGATGAAAGTAGCAAATATTCTCGAAAAAGGCTTGCAGAGGCAGGCTCTCAGCAAGGCAGAAGCAATGGTCCTTTATCAGGAGGCTGCGCTGGCCGACCTCATCTATATTGCCAACGAGATTCGCAAACAGCTGCATCCCGGCAACACGGTTACCTGGATCATCGATCGCAATGTGAACATTACTAATGTATGCGTTTCGCAATGCAAATTCTGTAATTTCTGCACCACCAAAAAGGGCGCGAATGCCTATATCACCACCACGGAAGAATACATTCTGAAGATTGACGAAATGATTGCCCTGGGCGGCTCGCAACTCCTGCTGCAAGGCGGAATGCATCCCGACCTCGGATTGGATTTCTATACAGAGCTCTTCAGCACTTTGAAAAAACTGTATCCCAAACTGAAACTCCATGCCCTGGGCCCTCCCGAGATCGTTTATCTGTCGAAAAAAGAGAAACAATCCTACGAATACATTCTGCAAAAGCTGACGAATGCAGGCCTCGACAGCCTTCCCGGAGCCGGCGCCGAGATTTTATCCGACCGCGTGCGCAAGCTCATCTCTCCTGCCAAATGCAGCGCGGTGGAGTGGCTGGATGTGATGCGGGTGGCTCATAAAATGAATTTGCCCACTTCGGCAACCATGATGTTCGGACATATTGAAACCGTGGAAGAACGCATAGACCATCTGTTAGCTATCAGGCAGGTGCAGAGCGAAAAACCTGAGGGCAGCCATGGTTTCATCAGTTTCATTCCCTGGCCTTTTCAGCATCAGAATACGGTACTGAAAACAAAACAGGGAGTAGAAAACAGCATTATGGCCAACGAATATGTGAGATTTATTGCCATAGCACGAATAGTGCTCAACAATATCGTCAATTTGCAACCTTCGTGGCTCACGGTGGGCGTACCTGTGGCACAATTATGCCTTCACGGAGGCGCCAACGACATGGGCTCGGTGATGATTGAAGAAAACGTCGTATCAGTGGCCGGTGCCGATTTTAAGATCACACCTACCGAAATGTTGTCTGCCATCCAATCGGCAGGTTTCAGACCACAACTGCGAACCCAGAAATTTGAATTTTTAAACCACTCCAATAATGAAAGTTTGAGTAAAGGATAAATGGATAGATGGAAAAGTGGAAAAATGGATGGAATGGAATAGGGGACGCGGATTTACGCGGATTGATTATGAGGAGTATGATTTTCCTTTATGATATTTTATGAAGGAAAAAAATTTGGTGCCCGCCAACTGGCGGATTGGTG
>CAZNRQ010000001.1:0-29047 GCA_964574845.1 uncultured Bacteroidales bacterium | reverse complement strand
TTGGTGTTTTCGTGCTTTGGTGGCAAAAAACAAGAAAAAATGAATTAACAAAAAACATAAAGCTATGAAAAACTTTGCAGTAATTTTATCCGGATGCGGCGTTTTCGACGGTGCCGAAATTCACGAGGCAGTACTCACCCTCCTCGCTATCGACAAGCTGGGTGCCACTTACAAAGCTTTTGCCCCGGACGTAACACAGCATCATGTGATCAATCATCACACCAAAAAACCCATGACCGAAACCCGCAATGTGCTCACCGAATCGGCCCGCCTGGTAAGGGGCAACATTCAGCCTTTGTCTGAATTTCGTGCGACTGACTTTGATGCTCTGGTGCTACCGGGTGGTTTTGGGGTGGCCAAAAATCTTTGCAGCTATGCCTTCGACGGGCCAAAAATGACCCTCAACGAAGAAGTAGGATATGCCATTCGGGCTATGGTGGAACTTAAAAAACCTGTGGGCGCTATGTGCATTGCCCCTGTGATTCTGGCAAAACTACTGAAAAATGTCACGCTCACCATTGGCACCGACCCTACCACCGAGCAACATGTGCAGCAACTGGGCGCCGTAAATGTGAGCACACGCCATGGCGATGTGATTGCCGATAAAAATTTCAATGTTTTTACCACCCCATGCTACATGCTGGATGCAAGCATCTCCGAAATCGCTCAGGGCACCGAGAATCTGATTCGCGATATGTTGGCAGCCATGTAGGGGATTGTGGAGGTTAACGGAGGCTTGCCTTCTAAAACCATTTGCCTAAAATTATCATTTGCCGGTTACTCATTTATCCAAATTCTGCAATAAAATGCCCTGTCTGTATGGTTTTATAGGGTGAAATTCTTATGATTTGATGATATAAACACATAGAATAAGAAGAAAACTTATCTAATCGCGGATATTTGCTTATTATTTTCTATAATTTTTAATCCATCAGTATTATCAATATCATTTTTTTAATAGAAACATTATCTGATTGATTATTCTAATCTTTAATTAATCATTTTTATTATTAATTATTGTTTTGAATTCTTTTACATTTTAATTTAATTTCTTCATCATTTCGATAATTATATTTTGAAATACAAAACTGTCATTAAGTAATAAAAAATAGCGTGAAGAAATATTAGCTTAACGACAAAAAATAAAAACTATAAAGAAATAAAGAATAGCGAATAAAAAAGAAAATATAAATAAAGAGAAAGAAAAAATAACCAAAATAAAAATAGAAACAACCAGATAAAAAAAATAAAAAGAGTAAAAAAAATAAAGAACAAAAAAATTAAAAAATAGAATAACATAATAAAAAACAAATACTGCTTAATTAGCGAAATTATAGGCTAAATAAGATTTTTACTCTTTCGGAAGCGATTTTTCTACAAAAAACTGCCCCAAGGTAACTTTAATCTGAAAATTTGTTTTTACCTTTGGGTTACCCTAATAATATAATGTAAAAAACCTATGGCTAAAAAACAAACCCTCAAAAGAAATTATACTTTTTCGGATGCCAAGCTTTGCGCCGTGGCCCGGCAAGTTGCCAATATGGTGGAAGGAGATCTCGCCAAGTTTGCTGCCTATGGAGTGCAGGATACGGATGTGGAAAATCTCAGGCAACAGGAGGATGATTTTATAAACTCACCTGCGGATAATGAAGGCATGGGTCGCGTGGTGATAGCCACCGAAAACAAGGATGCCTTGGCCGAAAAAGTAAGGATGGGCATCAGAACCGTGCGCACCATTGCCGGTAACAAATGGGGACAAAAAGATGCACGCTACCGGAGTTATGCCTTCGATGGCATGAGCGGCCTGCCCGACGAAAAGCTGCATCGCCTCGGCAAAAGGGTAATAAAGTTGGCCACTCAGCAATTGCCCGATCTTACTTCCGAAGGATTAACGGCCGCTTTTCTTACCAATCTTCAAAACCTAAATAACGATTTTGATAATGCAATCGACCTGCAAACCGAAGCAATAATTGAACGCGATATTCTTACCCAGCAGCGAATAGAAGACGGAAACAGTTTGTTTAAAGAGATGATGAGCTTGTGCAAAATAGGTCAGGATATTTTTGCTTCTACCAACTTTGCAAAATTTAAGGCCTTTACTATTTATCATAAATCAAAAGGGAAACCGGGTAGAAAAAAGAAAGAAAAAGTGCCGACCCCGCCATCGGCCTGAAATTTGACGTAAAGGATATCTTCTCAACCCGATTATTGTTCCCCAAACAATAATTCCGGGTTAATTCAGTTATTTCAGAGTTTTGGCCAAATATGAAGATATTTTCCTCCTTAATGAGCATTTTTTTGTAACTTTATAAACTTTTTCCACGCTTATATGAAAAGGCTCTTTACTACTGTAGTATTACTGCTGACCATCTGTACCTTTGCTTTCGCCACCCATCAGCGGGCCGGCGAGATCACCTATAAATGGCTCAACGGACTAACCTACGAAGCCACCATAGTCACCTATACTTACACCCTCAGCCCCGCCGATCGCCCCGAACTCGAACTACACTGGGGCGACGGAACCTCGAGCATCATAGCCAGAGTTTCGAAAACCAATCTGGCCAACAACATCAGCAAAAACGTTTACACTTACGATGGCGGAACCACCAACGGCCGTCACACCTACCCGGCACCGGGCACCTACACCATGTGGATGGAAGACCCCAACCGCAACGCGGGTATCGTCAATATTCCCAACTCGGTCAACATACCATTTTATATTGAGACCAAACTGGTGATAAACCCATTTTTGGGAAACAACACCTCGCCCGTGCTGCTCAATCCGCCCCTCGACAACGCTTGTATATTTCAACCTTTTGTTCACAATCCTTATGCTTACGATGCCGATGGCGACAGTTTGTCTTATCGCCTCGATAGTTGCAAAGGAGCCGGAGGCATCTATATTCCGGGATTTTTCTTCCCACAAGCCAACAATATTTTAACAATAAATCCTATCACCGGCGAACTCCTTTGGGATAGTCCTCAATTCAATGGCGAATACAACCTTTGCATCATAGTCGACGAATGGCGCCATGGCATCTGGATAGGTTCGGTTCGCCGCGATATGCAGATAACCGTCATCCCCTGCACCGATCATCCGCCCAAGATCAAACCTTTGCGCGACACCTGTGTGTTGGAAGGCACCCTGCTCGTCTTCCCGGTCTACGCCTACGATCCCGATTCCACGGTGGTCCGCCTGAGCGGCAACGGAGCGCCTTTGCAGGTAGCATCCAGTCCGGCTACCTTCCCTCCCCAACAGGGAACGGCTCATGTAAGCTCAATTTTCACCTGGCAAACCGAATGTTCGCATGTGAAGAAAAGCCCTTACCAGATGAATTTCAAGGCCGAGGATTTCAGTCAGCCTGTGCAGTTGGTCGATTTCGAATCCATGAACATTACGGTGGTGGCCCCTGCCCCCGAAAACCTCACGGCCTCGCCTTCGGGCAATCACATCAACCTGAAATGGAATTCAGAAACCTGCAAAAATGCTGTAGGATATCGCATCTATCGGCGCAATGGCTATTACGGATTCTTCCCCGGGCCCTGCGAAACGGGTGTTCCGTCCTACACCGGATATGTCCAGATTGCCCAAATAGATACCCTTACGGATACCACCTATCTCGACAACAACAACGGCTTAGGGCTGATTCGCGGCATTGATTATTGTTATATGGTAATCGCTTATTTTGCCGATGACGCCGAAAGCTATGCCTCTCTCGAAGCCTGCAGCCAGTTGCCCAAAGATGCCCCGGTGATGACCCATGCCAGTGTTCGCCAAACGGATGCTACAAGCGGTTCTATGTTTGTCGCCTGGTCCAAACCCACCGAATTCGACACCCTGCTCATTCCCGGCCCTTACAAATATTATCTCTTCCGCGGCGATGGATTCAATGGGGGCAATTACACCCTCCTCGATTCCCTCTTATCAATAAACGATACCACTTACATCGACACCCTGCTCAACACCATCGGCAAACCCTATCACTATCGTGTCGATTTTTATAACAATCAGCCGGGCAATATTTATTTTGTCGATTCGGCTTACCGTGCCTCTTCGGTCTATCTAACCTTGCAGCCTTCCGACAATAAGCTTACGTTGAGTTGGCAATACGATGTCCCCTGGCTGAACGATTATTTTGTGATCTACAAGCTCAACAATATTACTTCGCTTTACGATTCTATAGGTTTTACAACTACGCATATCTATGTCGATTCGGGACTTATCAACGGCAACAACTATTGTTATTATGTGAAATCAGTAGGGCATTACAGCGCCAGCGGATATGCCAATCACCTGATAAATCTTTCGCAACGCGTCTGTGGCTCACCTACCGATAACGAGCCTCCCTGCCCGCCGGTTTTGGCCGGATTCACCAATTGCGAAATGATCTCCAACACCTTATATTGGACCAATCCCAATCATTTTTGTGCGAACGATGTGGTCAGATACAATTTATATTATTCGGCCGATAGCCATGGCAACGATTATTCTGTTATTTATACATCCACTGATTTGCAGGACACCTTGTTTATACATAGCGGTATTGCTTCCATAGTAGGTTGTTATTATGTGACGGCAGTCGATTCTTTCAACAACGAAAGTGTGCCCAGCAATCTCATTTGTTTCGATGTAAATCAGTGTTCCTTATACAATTTACCTAATGTCTTTACTCCTAACGGCGATGGTTCCAACGATGAGTTCAGGCCTTTCCCTTACGATTTTGTAGAAAAAATAGACCTTCAGATTTTCAACCGTTGGGGCAAAGTGGTATTTAAAACTCAGGATCCGGATATCAATTGGGACGGAAAAGATCAATCGAGCAAGCAGAATTGTGCCGATGGGGTTTACTATTATGTTTGCGATGTTTTCGAAAAGAGGTTGAACGGATTGGAAAAAAGGACCTTAATAGGTACTATTCAACTGATACGTTGACCATGAAAAAGTAAAAATTGAATAAGCCTGACTTTTTATTAATGACAGTCAAAAATTTTGACTTATTTTAGCCAAAAATTCTGAAAATTCTATAAACTAAAATTCTAAAGTATGTCTGAACAGAAAAAATTTGTGCCGTTTGTTTCGTCCGAAACAAATATGGCAGAGTTCACCTTACGGGCTTTGATCATTGGCTTGATCATGTCAGTAGTATTGGGTGCTGCGAACGCCTATCTGGGTTTAAAAGCAGGGATGACCATTGCTGCAACTTATCCTGCAGCAGTTATCGGAATGGCCATTCTGAAAATGGTAAAAGGTTCCATTTTGGAAGAGAACTTTGCACGTACCGTAGGTTCCATCGGCGAATCGGTGGCCGCCGGAGCAATTTTCACCTTACCGGCATTTTTCATATCGGGTGTATGGCCTGAGTTTTACACTCCGGGACATTATATCACATCGGCCTTGATTCTGGTAGCCGGCGGTGTATTGGGTATTATGTTTGTGGCTTTATTGCGCCGCGTGATGGTCGAGGATGTTGAACTGAAATTTCCTGAGTCCATAGCTGCAGCTGAAATTCATAAAGCAGGTCGCAGAAGCGGTGGCGGATCCAAATTCCTTTTCGGAGCTATGATTGGTGGTGCTGTTATCCAGGCTTTGGGCCAGTTTAAATTCTTTGCCACTACATGGGAAAAATTCATTGTTTTCGGAAAGCAAACAATTACCGGAACTGTTTTCACAGGAAAAGGCGGATTGCTGTTGAGTTCTCCTGGAATCAGCCCTGCTTATATGGGTGTTGGTTATATTATAGGACCTAAACTCGGAGCTCTTAACTTCAGCGGTGGTTTGATCGCCTGGGGTTTGTTGGCACCAATTATTTATTATTTCATTGCTCCTTCCATCGATCTCGATTTTCTGAATAGCTGGGCAGCCGTTCTGCAGGTTAAAGACCCCAACATGTCTACAGCCGATGCTTTGGCCAAGGTAAGCGATTCAGGATACCAGATCACACAGGTTTGGAGGTTCATCGTTCGTCCTATCGCTATTGGCGGTATGCTTATGGGTGCTTGTTTCACCTTATTCAAAATGAGAAAAAGTCTGGGACAAGGTATTGCCCGCGCTATTGGCGATGTTCGCAAAGCCGCAGGTGGTAGCAGTGTTGCTGCTGATCGTACCGAAAAAGACATTTCTTTTACCTGGATCATAATCGGAATTCTGGCTGTTGCCTGTTTAACTTTTTTCATCACATTCTTTGTTTTTAATGCAAGCTTAATCGTATCTATTGCTGCGGCAACTGTTTTGATAGTCCTGGCCTTTCTGTTTGGTGCTGTTTCTGGCTACCTCGTCGGAATCATGGGATCTTCAAACAATCCTATCAGCGGTTTAACTCTCACAGCCTTGGTAGTTACTGCTTTGATTCTTGTAGCTCTGGGAGTAAGTGGAAAAGAAGGCATTGCTACTGTTTTAGGTGTAGCGGCTATCGTTTGTGTTTCAGCGGCAGTTGCCGGTGAGATGCTTCAGGACCTTAAAGCAGGGCATATATTAGGTGGTACTCCCTGGAAAATGCAGATAGGAGATATCATTGGTGTTATTTTGGCTGCTTCGGTCATGTTTGGCGTACTGGTAGTTTTGAATCAGGGTGATATTGCAAAAGGTATAAAAGAAGGCTACGAAGGTGGTTTTGGAAGTAAGAACCTTTCAGCACCTCAGGCAAGTCTCATGGCTATGCTTTCTAAAGGTATAGTTGGCGGACAAATGGCATGGCCACTTATCATTGTCGGTATGCTCATGGGTCTTGGTTTAATACTAATGCAGGTAAAGAGCCCCATGCTGGTTAGCGTGGGTATGTATTTGCCTCTCGAAACAACTTTTGCAATCTTCTTAGGTGGTGTCGTAAAAGGCATTGTGGAAGCAATAGGTGAGAAAAGAAAATACTCACTGGGTCAAAGCGTCCGAATGGAGAATACAGGGGTCTTACTTGCGTCAGGGTTTATAGCGGGCGAGGCCCTCATGGGCTTGGTATTTGCCCTCCTGTACTTCCTGAATGTTCCGACATTCTCAATTTTCACCAATCCATCCTTCCTCGTAAGTATATTGGTATTGTTGATCATTGCTTTTGTTTTGGTTTATTTCCCGGTAAAACACAGAGGTGCTGCGGATGAACCCCCTCCACCCAGTGGAAACTTCTAAAAAAAAATTCAAATGGGATTTTGTTTAACAGAATCCCATTTTTTTTAATTTTATAGCTTCACTGAGAGCGGTATGAAGAAAAAAGTCGCATTGGTTTTATCGAGTGGTGGGTGCAGGGGTCTGGCCCATATTGGAGTCATTGAAGAATTCCTTAAAGATGGGTATGAGATTACTTCTATTGCTGGGTCATCTATGGGATCCCTGATAGGAGGGGTGTATGCTTCAGGCAACCTCCAAAAATTTAAGGACTGGATTTGCAACCTCGATGAGATCGACGTTTTCGATCTGATGGATTTTACAATAGCCGGGCAGGGGTTTATTAAAGCGGAACGTTTTTTTCGCAATCTGGAAGAATTTATCGGATGCAAAACTTTTGAAGAGCTAAGTATTCCTCTTTCTGTGGTTGCCACTGATATTGTGCACAGACAGGAAGTAGTTTTCGATAAAGGGAATCTTCTGCTCTCAATACGTGCTTCTGTGGCGCTTCCTTCTATTGTTACTCCGGTTACTTATAAGGAAATGATATTGGTTGATGGAGGAGTTATCAATCCTATTCCGGTTGATTGTGTTGCCAGAACTGAAGGCGATATTTTGGTTGTGGTGGATGTAAATGCTAATATTCCTTATGAAAAACCTGTCTTTACCGAAATGCCCAGGCAGAAAAAATCATTTTCATGGAAAAGATCTGCGTTTGGTTTTTTACGCAGTAATTTGAATTTTCTTAGCGGGGAAAGGACTAATTCTAATATCAAGCTAAATTATTTAACCGTACTTGACAAAAGTTTTGATGTCATGCAGGATAAGATTTGTAAACTAACCATAAGTCAGGGAAAACCTGAATGGGATATTGACATTTCGAGGGATGCTGCATCAACTTTTGAGTTTTACCGTGCACAGGAACTTATCGAGGCGGGAAGAAGTGCTTACCATGCCTGCAAACAAAATATTTCTAATCAGAAGGATAAACAGTATGAATTTTTTCAAACGACGTAAAATACTTAAGAATTTAAATTACCTTGAAGTCACTCCTATCCGTAAATGCGATTTCAATACCAATGAAGAGGGGGTGGTAACCTTAATTGTCCCTAAATTCAAAAACCAGAATTTCAACAAATGGTTTCTCAATCATCGAAAGAGATTTTTTCGTATCTCACTGGATGAAGTAGGTTCTGTGGTATGGCAGCATATCGACGGGGGAAGTAAAGTTTATGAAATTTGTAACAAAGCTCAAGCAGAATTGGGCGAAAAGGTTCAACCTGTTGATCAAAGGGTAACTAAATTCCTGACCATGTTATATGATGCCCGCTATATTTCGTTCAGGGAAATTGAAGACTAGGAAATAGTTTTATTTTCTGAGAATGGTTATTAACCCTTTTATTACCCCCTTGCTATTGTTCTTGTCCTTATAACTTAAAACATAGTAATAGGTTCCGTCAGGAACATTTTGGGCATCCCAATCGTTTTGGTAGGAATTTTTTTCGTAAACTAATTTTCCGGCTCTGTCGGCAATAAGTAAGTTATTGTCGGCATATTTATCCAGATTTTTAATGATCAAAACATCGTTGAACCCATCGCCGTTGGGAGTAATGATATTGGGTATTTCTAATTGGTAAACGGGAGTCTCTATAGTGTTTTCCTGAGAGTTTTCCGTTACATCAAAATCAATATTTCCATTCGTTTCCTCATTTTCCTCATTCTGCTCAACCTTGTCAGCTACAACTATTTTGTCCTGAGGATTAAGCCTTTGAATGTAGTTTATAAGGGTGTTGAAGTTCTTTGATGCCATAGGTTTTGTAATTTCCTGTGGTGTATTATTAATGACAATATTTTCCTGATGATTATTTTTAACAGGGATAGTGTTATCTATGTTGGTTACAACATTCTGTTTGACTGGTTTTGTGTTGTGATTATTGTCAATCAAGGGTAAAGTGGAAATTTCCGGGGCCGTCTGTTCAACTTTTATTTCTGGTTTGACTGTCTTAAACTGGGTAGGAGCTATCTCCTTTTCCGTTTTCTGCTCAGGCCCATTGATAATTGTACTCACATAATATGATGACCCGTAAACAATACCTGCCATAAGGCATGCTGCGGCGGCATAACTCGACCAAATCTTCAACTGAAGGGTAACCGATTTGCACTGTGGGTGAAATGCCTGTTTGAATTTTTTAAATCTGACAAACTCTGAGACATCGTTTTTGAGCAATTTCAATTTCATTTTCCCCCATAAATTAGGAGAAAGCTCCGCCTGATGATTATTGAGAGAGTTCCTCAAAAAGTCATCTAAATTCTGGAAGCCGTTTTGCAATTGTTCACTCATTTCTGTTTATCTCTTTATACCTGTGCGCTAATTTCTCTTGTATTATTTTTTTTGCCTTTGATAATTGCGATTTTGATGTTCCTATATTTATGTCCAGTATTTCTGCTATTTCTTTATGCTTATAACCTTCAACTATGTAAAGGTTTAAAACCATTCGGTATCCTTCGGGCATGTCTTGAATCACTTTCAGCACTTCCTCGGCTGAATGGTAATCAGGTATCTGAAAATTATCCCCCTCCTCAACATCAGTCTCCGCAATTTCTTCAATATCGGAATGATAGTAATGCTTCAGATTCTTTTTATAGTTGTTGATAGCAGTATTAACTACGATTCTTCTGATCCATGGATCAATTGCCCCCTCCCTTCTGAAGGTGTGGATCTCCGAAAAGACAGTCATGAATGCCATCATCAACACATCTTCCGCTTCATCCCTGCTTTTACAATACCTCAAACAAACGCTCATCATAGATGACTTAAAATAGTCGAAGAGGACTTTTTGTGATTTTCTGCTCCCTGTAATGCAGCCATCGATAATTTTATCCTCAAGACCCATCTATGAATTTTATGACAATAAAAATAGGAAAAAGGTTGCATCGGGGCCATTAATTTTAATTTATTTTGAGTGGAAGGCCCTTTTTTTGAAAAAATTTGCGTAGGTTTGTCCTAATAGATTCGTTTAATAATTTTTAAAAAACAAGTATATGGGAAATGTATTAAGTGGTTTAAAACCATCAGGATTATGGAAAAATTTTGAAGATATTTGCAGCATACCGCATCCTTCCAAGTATGAAGAGAAAATTCGTCAGCATGTCTTAGCTTGGGCAAGTGCTCACAACCTTCAGACCTCTGTAGACGAAGTAGGAAATGTTATTGTTTCCAAGCCAGCTACACCCGGAATGGAAGACAGAAAAGGAATTATTTTGCAGGCCCACCTCGATATGGTGCCCCAAAAAAATAATGATACTCCTCATGATTTTCTTACAGATCCAATAAAACCCCGCATCGATGGCGAATGGGTTAAGGCAACAGGGACTACCCTAGGAGCAGATAATGGTTTGGGAATGGCGGCAGCTATGGCTGTTTTCGAAGCAACTGATCTGGTTCATGGGTATCTTGAAATGCTGCTCACAGTTGACGAAGAAACCGGTATGACTGGTGCCTTTGGCTTGAAACCGGGATTATTGAAGGGTGATATTTTATTGAACCTGGATACAGAAGAAGAAGGCGACCTTTGTGTGGGATGTGCTGGTGGAACCAATGCCAATATGAAATTCAGTTATACTGAGGAATCAGTTACAGGTGACCTGGTTGCCTATAATCTCGTTGTAAAAGGATTAAAAGGTGGTCATTCGGGTGTTGATATACATCTCGAAAGAGGAAACTCTAACAAAATGCTGAACAGAATGCTGTGGTATGGTTATTACAAAATGGGATTACGTATCGCATCTATTGATGGTGGTAGTCTGAGAAATGCCATTCCAAGAGAGTCATGTGCTCTGATTACCTTGCCTAAAAACAATGCCGAAAAATTTCTGGCCTATGTTAAAGAATTTACGGCAACAGTAATTAATGAGTATAAGAATGTTGAAACAGACATTACAATTTTGGCGGAACCCGTTGCGCTTCCTAAAAACTGGATTGATTATGGAACCACTGGTCGGCTAATAAACGCTATTTATGGCACTCCTAATGGGGTGATCCGTGTTAGTCAGGATATGAAAGGTTTGGTCGAAACATCTACCAATCTGGCAATAGTAAAGTCGCATGACGGCGTGATTGAAGTTTTGTGTCTGTTGCGTAGTTCTGTTGATAGTGCTAAGGAAGATCTTGAAAACATGTTCGCAGGGGTTTATGAACTTGCCGGAGCCGAATATGTTTTTGACGGAAAGTATCCGGGATGGAAACCCAATATGGATTCCGCAATTTTAAAAGAGATGCTTCTGGCTTATGAAAAACAGTTTGGAAACAAACCTCATATAGGTGCTATTCATGCTGGTCTGGAATGTGGATTGCTGGGTGGAGTTTATAAGAATTGGGATATGATCTCATTCGGCCCTACCATCAACTTCCCTCATTCTCCGGATGAAAAGGCTAATATCCCTTCAGTTGAAAAATTCTGGGCATTCCTGACAGAAACACTGAAGAATGCTCCTAAAAAATAAGTTAAATTAATTGAAATAAAAAAGCCCGGTTGATCCGGGCTTTTTTATTAATGAGATAAGCCTCTTCTTACGTCATCGTTGTGAAACCGCATACTTTGGCATCCTCTTCCTGCACTGCAGGATGCAAACATCATCAAAGAAACTACTATCAAAAGGATGAAGAGCTTCGCATTTTTTGATTTCATAATCGTTGTTTATAATCAGAACTCAAAAATAGACAAATTATTTTATTACGCACATTTTCTTTTTGAGTGAAAACTTCTCTGTAGTGAGTGAATAAATATAAACTCCGGGAGATAAATTTTTAGAAATGTCGAACGAGTGCATGCCTATGCCAAGTTTTCCACTAAAGATGATTTCTTTAGTGTTCCCATTTATACTACTATATGTTAGTTCTACATTTAACTCTTTATCAAGGTAAAAAGAGATACTCGTATTATTTGAAAATGGATTGGGTTCATTCTGAAATAGTACAGTGTTACCTTGTGATGGAGTATAATAATCCTCTATCCCTGTTTGATAATACCCTTGTATGGCTTGAGCAACCGAATTCTGAAGATCGTTAAGGTGGTCTCCTGCCATAATGGCAAAAGCCAAAACTATGGAATCATAAGGAGAAAGTGTGTAAGGGCCAGAGCTTAGCATTTGCGAAACATCGTTACCGGTAGATAACATCCCGGCATCATTCCTGCTTGTTTTCAAGGCAGCATACTTTTCACTGGATGTAAAACCTCCTGTAACCTTAATACTTCCATTGGCCCCATCGTTATCAAAACCATAATGTATGACAGGTCCAGGAGTAATCAACGATACACCGGTATAAGGGCCTCCTTCGATTGAAAAACAATACCCTAATCTATTGGATGCATCAAATCCGATGCGGTTCTTCAACGAGTTTCCAATATCCCAATCAAGATACTGACCCGCGTAAAGGTTGTTAATGGCAACATTATTTTTATTTATGATGGTGTATTGAAGGATGATAAATTTGTCTCGGGGAGCCGACGCCCAGACAAAGGCATGTTGTTTAACAAGTAAATACATGCGTGTGGCCAGGGCCAGTGAATCATTAAATTCATTCGCAGCCTCAAAGTCAGCTACTGTCGGGGAAGCTAATTTTGAGATATTCCTCAGGGCAAAAAAATCATGATCGAATCCACCGGAAGCACCATATAAGGCATCAGAAACCTGAGTATAGGATTTGCCAACGATGAAACCACCTGAATAAAGTAAAGTCTCACTCTCATTATATCTAAACCCTAACCCCTGAATACAATTGCCATCGTTGTATCCCATCATTCCCTGGCTGTTAATAGATGTTGCGATACGGTTTGTATCAATGTTCAGATAATTGATGTTGGCAACAAAATAAAAACATTGAACCGCGCGATAGTTATCATCCGTGAATGTAAGCTTGAAAATAAGTTCCTCGTTTACGCCTAAAGATGGTTTGAGGAAGACCGAAAACGGATTTGAATTGTTATTGATGCTCGATAGTGTATTGATTACTCCCAAATGCACCACTGAATCTATCATAATTGCGTTATGAGAGAGACAGGTTAGGGTAACTTTAAGGTTGGAAGTGGAAGGCGCAAGATAATTTATGAAATTGCCCTTAATGATCAGAGTATCATTTTTTGTAAAAGTACCATCATTATCAAGATCAGAAATGGTATGGTTGGTAAAGATTATGGAAGGATGGACAGTATCGGAAAATGCCCTGAAAATATTCAGTCTGCCCGATCCTAAAAGGTCCTTAAATGTGGTATTAGCAACACTGGTGTCGATTATGTCGGCTGATACCTTAAGTTTTTCTCCTATCTGTAAACCCGTAAGACTGGGGTATTTGCTTTTTAATAATGCAGCGCACCCTGAAACAATAGGGGCAGAAAATGAAGTGCCACTTGACCCTCCATAAGTACCACCATCCAATGTTGACCACACATTCTCCCCGGGGGCAGACAGGTCAACGAAATAGCCATAACTTGAACCATTCCACTTAGTATCCAGATTATTGGTTGCTGCAATACTAAGCACATACTCATATGAGGCAGGGTAGAAAGGTGTGAGGTTGTTACTATTGCCGCAGGCAGCAACAATCAGTGCTCCTTTATTAATGGTGGCATAATTCACAACATCTTGTCCGAAAGGACCCGTAAAGAAGGTTTGACCCCAAGAGCAGTTTACAATAGAACAACCATGCTCAACTGCATAAACGATGGCTTCGAATGTTTTTGTACCCTGATTACTGGAATCGGAAACTTTAACCGGTAAAAATTTACACAAAAAACCTGTACCAGATAGTCCAATAGCATTATCGGTTTTTGCCGAAGCTAATCCGGAAACGAAACACCCATGGGTAATGAGACCCTGTGGATTATTGTCATTGTCACCCAGATCCCAGCCACGGTAATTGTCAATGTATCCGTCGTTGTCATTATCGATGCCATCAATAGGGTCGAGGTTATTGTATTTGATATTATTGATCAGATCGGGATGGTCGATATCAGTTCCCCAATCGCATATACCAATTACTGTATTGGTGTCCCCTTTGTATAAGTCCCATGCCTTATAAGCTTTGATGAGCGCCAGGTGATATTGGTTGAAGTTTAATGGGTCAGAAGGGACATAGTCCAATGGTTTCATAAGATAATGAGGCTGGGCGTATTCTAAGACATTCGTTGCCAGAATTTGATTTATTGCGGTCTCAATTTTCGTGTTCGAACCATAGTTAATCTCATAAATTAATGTAAGATCAGCATACTCCTGGCCAAGTTCATTTCTTTGCTTTCCAGGAGCTTTTAAAGTGGGGAATTTCTTTTGAATAGTGCTTACATTCAAAAAGGCGAAAGCTTGTTGCAATTTAGGAATATCAATAGTTGATTCAGTACAATTGGCTCTGAATTCAGGTTTAACCTTCAGTATTATGGTTTTATTGAGGTAGTCGTTTTCAGTGGCCTGAGAGGGTAAGTTGAAATATTTGCTATTCTGACCAAAAACAATGGCCTGGAATCCAAGCAATAAGAATGTTAACAAAACTCTGGTAGCAGAAGAGAACATGCAGGTGAGTATATATATTCAGGTGTAAAATTAGTAAAAATAAAGCAAATCGACAAATTTATAATGAAGTGTACTGCGGAATATCTTCCAGAAAGTGGTAGGTGTTGTTATCAAAATCGATGTAGCTGCAAAAATGCTGAAGTCCATTGGATACCATTAGGTACTTCACTTTCAGTGGAATATTGTATCGGGCTATCTGGTCGAAAACAGCTTGAGATATGGCGACCTCTGGCTTTTTGAATTCAATTATCATAAGTGGCCGGGCTGAATTGTCGTAGATAACAGCATCGCATCGTTTTTTCATTTGGTGAACCTGAAGGGTTTGTTCAACAAGAATAAGCGATTGGGGATATTTTTTTTCGGTGACCAAAAATTTCAAAAAATTCTGTCTGACCCATTCTTCGGGTGTCAATGCTACATATCTTTTCCTGATGAAATCGAATATCTTTGCGGGAATCCCATGGCTAATTGTAAATTCGTAAACCGGAAGATTGAGTGTAAGCATAGGATATTTTAGTATTTTTGCTTAAAATTACACAAAAAATAAGTCGACGAATGAAAACAAAACGCGAAATAATTGAAAACTGGCTTCCCCGCTATACAGGAACCGAGCTGCAGGATTTCGGGAAATACATATTATTAACCAACTTCAGCCATTATATCGAATTGTTTTCGAAAATGAATAATGTTCCTATCAACGGAATTAACAAGGCTATGCCCAGTTGCACTTTCGAAGATATCACTATTATAAACTTTGGCATGGGCAGTGCTAATGCAGCTACAGTGATGGATCTGTTAGGGGCCATTCAGCCCAAAGCTTGCCTTTTCTTAGGAAAATGCGGCGGACTGAAACGCAAAAATACCTTGGGCGACCTCATTCTTCCTATTGCTGCATTGAGGGGAGAAGGAACATCGAATGATTATTTTCCTACAGAAGTTCCGGCCCTGCCTGCATTTAATTTGCAGAAGGCTATTTCGACGACCATCCGCGATCTGGGGTTCGACTATTGGACGGGCACGGTTTACACCACTAACCGTCGGGTGTGGGAACATGATAATGAATTTAAAAAATACCTGAGAAAAGTTCGGGCCATGGCCATTGATATGGAAACCGCCACACTTTTTATTGTTGGCTTTGCCAATCATATTCCTACCGGTGCTTTATTGCTGGTTTCGGATCAGCCTATGATATCATCAGGGGTGAAGACCGACAAAAGCGATAAAAAGGTGACCGAACAGTTTCTCGAATCCCACCTTAAGATTGGCATTGAGTCGCTGAAACAGTTGATAAATAATGGCCAAACGGTGAAACATCTTTATTTCGACTATAACTGATCCAATGCAATTATTCGACGATATTATAAAAGATCTTAAGAAAAAGATCTATCGCCCGGTGTATTTTCTCTCGGGTGAAGAACCTTATTATATCGATCAGATAAGCGATTTTATTGAAGAAAATGTACTGGGCCCCGACGAAAAAGAGTTCAACCTGACTGTTCTTTATGGTCGCGATATCGATGTGGAGGGCATAGTCGGCAATTGCAAGCGTTTTCCGATGATGGCTAACTATTCGGTGGTGATAATCAAGGAGGCTCAGGATATAAAAAAGATAGAGGACCTGGAGAGCTATGTTTCTAATCCGTTAGACTCGACCATTCTGGTGATTTGTTATAAATATTCCAAAGTAGATAAGCGTAAAACCTTTGCGAAAGTGCTGGAGAAAAAAGCTGTCTTCTTCGAATCGCCCAGAATTTATGACAATCAGGTGCAGGGATGGATAACGAATTATCTGAAAACAAAAGGTTATTCGATTGGGCAGAAGGCGTCGTTCTTGATGGCTGAACATTTGGGGAGCGACCTGAGTAAAATAGTGAATGAGGTGAGCAAAATCATCATCAATATACCTGTTGGTGCTGAAATCACCCCCGAACATGTCGAGCTGAACATTGGCATCAGCAAGGATTATAATGTGTTTGAACTGCAAAAAGCACTGGGTACTAAAAATGTTTTTAAGGCCAATCAAATCATTAGGTATTTTGCACAGAACGACAAAGAAAACCCTATGGTGAAGACCTTGCCGATATTGTTTACCTATTTCTCAAAGGTGTTTCAATATCATCATATCGCCGACAAATCGACCAACAATCTGGCTTCGGCACTTTCGGTCAACCGTATGTTTTTAGATGATTATATAACGGCTGCCCGCAATTATTCTCCTGCCAAACTGGAACAGGTTTTTCATCTGCTTCATGAATACGATCTACGCACCAAGGGCGTAGAAAGTACTGCCATCCCTGATGGCGAACTAATGAAGGAAATGATCTACAGGATTTTGCACTAGCACATAGGCGCTTCCTTTCGTTGGCAAATCACAATATTATCAAGTTTGCCGTATTTTTCTGCCAATTCTACCGCAAATATGCAATTTCCCATAGCCGCATTAAATATTTGTAAAATATTTCACAGGCCTTTTCTTCCCTTCCAAAACCCATACACAAAATAAACAATCACCCGCTACGGCATATTTGCTACGATTTTACAATTTATAATCTTCAGTGGCAAAATAGAAATTGATTTTATTTTTACAACAATAAACAGTTGATAATGTGGATTTAAATATTTTACTTAAAAATCAAAAAGGCTAAAAAGTGGAACCTCTCACCTGATGGTTGTATCCGGTAACTTGATGGTTGTATCCGGTCACCCGATGGTTGTATCCGGTTACCCGATGGTCGCATCCAGTCACCTGATGGTTATATCCGGTCACCTGATGGTCGTATCCGGTTACCTGATGGTTGTATACGGTCACTTGATGGTCGTATCCGGTCACTTGATGGTTGTATCCGGTCACCTGATGGTCGTATCCGGCCATCTGATGGTTGTATCGGGTTACTAGATAGTCGTATCTGGTCACCTGTTTGTCTTTTTAGAAATATTTATTGTCCAATAATCATGATTACTGCTACTTAGATTTTTTTAAACCCATAAACCCATGTCTGTCATCTATTAATTTACAAACTTATCATAGCAAAAAAAAGCAGATTCGTCTGCTTTTTTTTATCAGTTTTCAGGCAAGGTTTATAAAGGCGCACCCTCTATGGTTAGAGACCAATCACTATGATCGCTGAGTTCTGCTTCACCAACAATTGCTTGCTCCAGGCAATAATTTGAGGTTTTTATACAATCAAAACCAATGTGATACGGTCGTCTCAACCGGGTTCAGGCACATAACGGGTATCTCGAATTGGTTGAAGATCATTTTTTCGTCGTACGAATTCAGCATGAATTTCAACTTATCCGGTGTGGTCATGATGCTAATCAGATCAGCATTTTGTTCGTTAGCATAAGCTTGCACCTGTTTGCTGAAACTACCAGTGCGTTTTGCCATAGCATGTACATTCTGAATCTTATTTTTGTTAAATTCGTCAGCGATCTGGCTAACTATTACCTGCATTTTGGCTTTGTCTTCGGCAACAGGCTGATACAATTGGAAAATATGGATCTTAGAATTGAAGGCTTTAGCAATGATTACCGCCCATTTCACTTTCTGGCGAACTTCGGCTGTGGTGCTTACAGGGAAAATAATATTTTTAAACTCCTTGTTGAATTTGCTGTTTTTCTGAACCACAATGGTGGGAACCGGGCTGCTAAGCAAAAGTTTTTTGGCATAGCTGCCGGTAATCTTTTGTTTCAGGTCAGTTTTTCCATGTGTGCCCAACACCAGCAGACTTGTATTGGTTTCTTTTGCAATCTCGGCAATGGTCACAAATATATCCCCTTCGCGAGATAGTGAAGCAACTTCGATATTATGTTTGGTAGCGGTTTTTTTGGCAAGTGCATCAAGTTTTTTTGTAACTGATGCGTAAGTGAGGTTTGCCTTTTTTAGCTCGCTTTTTGTTTTTTTATCAATAATGTGTAAAATTAGCAACGAATGACCCAGCAATCCGGCCATTTTTGCGCCATAATTGATAGCATTTAAACATACATCCGAAAAATCGGTGGGTACCAGAACGATTTTTTTGTTTTCCATGTTAGTTAAAGTTTTGATGGTTTATAATTTTTGAAAAAATGAAATCTGTTTAACCTTCCAGGCTTATCAATATTTCAGAAACCTTTTCTATGTTGAGCATCTTCCCTTCATTGCGTGTTTTCTTGGCTGTTTCTGAATAATAATGATGATTTTCAAGAAAATCTAGTTGAAACAAATACCAATCTTTATCAAACGAACGTTTGAAGCCCCACTCTTCCCATTCTCTGCGCAAACGGGCCGAAATCTCAAAATAATCGCCCCGTCCAAGGTAATCGAGATCGGCATCGCAAAGTAATTCGCCCATCTTGGTTTTGGGGTTACTCGGGACGTTGGTATCAGCCACCAGTTTACAAATGGTCTTTATTTCCGAAGAAGTAAATTCAAAATCAGGCAAATTTGCCTGAATTATCTTAATCGATTCTTCTTCATGATTATAGTAATTGGTATGTATTCCCAGATCGTGGTAAAGTGCAGCTGTCTGTAAGAGAACCATGTCTTTTTGATTGATTTTTTCAGCTATTGCCAACATACTTACCGATTGAAAAACATCCATCGTATGGTTCAGATTGTGATAATGAAATTCGGGACCCACAAAGTTCAACAAGTAGTCGAGTGCAAACGACTTGGCAGCATCAATATTCATTTTGGTTTATTTTTACAATAATAATATTTTTATCGCAATCCTCTTTAAAAACGATTACAATACTTGATCCGTATCAATTACACTTACTATTTTATTATAGTTTTCGTCAAAATACAACAAATACTGTGATCTTAATTGTTTCAGCATTTTTCTCAGCGATGCCTGACTCATTTTACGATAATTTTGGCTAAGAGTTTCAAACAACTCGGAAAAAGAGACAAGCCTGTCGTTTGCCATAACCAAAATTTCCCATTGCTCCGGCTCGTCGAAGACCAACGAAGCCACTTTCACCTTATTATTAAACTCTTCGTAAATGATTAGGTTTTCGTACCTGAATATCTTGTAAGTAATGGAAGCCGAATAATAGGATTCCAGCGTTTTGAAAAACTTTTTCCATAAACGGGCATGTGGTGTGGGGTGCTTTTTGAACGAAAAAAAATCAAATCGTTCCATTTTTTCTTTCACTCCCAAAGGAAGCATAGAATAAATAAAATGGGACATATATTTATCAATTTCGTCTTTCTCCAGTTCTTTATAGAATTTCGAAAGCTTTTCCAATGAGAAAGGGCTTTCGTCGAATGTTATCAGATTAGTCCCCAAAAAAAATCTCAGAAATGGGATGTTGGCCATACATTCGTTGATATCTGCAACTGTTTCTCCGGGTATTCCGGTAATGATGTTCGATCCTTCTGCCCTAATCCCATACTTTATGCAACATTTATATCCCAGGAGGTTGTCCGAAAATGAATTCTGCTTTTTCATTTTCCGTATGAGCGAATCTGAAAACGATTCGCCCCCTATTTGAACCATGCGAAAACCCGCCAAAGCAAGTCGTTTGTAAAACTGTGCATCCATACCAAAGGGGATGATTTCTGCGAAAAAACTGAAATCGTCATCGCTTTCGATAAAAAATTTGGTAAGTTTATCAATTAAGTTCTCGAAGCGTTGCTTGTCGCTTCCTAGAACATTATTATCGAGATATTGAAAATAGCCGCAATGATATTTTTCTATAGCCGTTTTGATCTCATCCACCACACTGTCAGTATTGCGTTCTCGGTATTTATAGCCGTTGCCAAGCACACAGAATTTACAGCGATTCCAGTTGCAACCACGGTTCGATTCAATTGGATAAAAATGGAACTCTCCTTTGCCTTTATTTTCTGTAGCTACTGAAAAAAAATCATCGTAATCTGATTTGGGGTATTGATCAAGGTCGAAAAATTTACGTCCTTTTTTTTCTGAAAAGATAACCTCGCCAGCCTCACGAAATACCAATCCGCTAATGTCTTCGAAATCTTCTCTTTTTTCAGTCAGAGCATTGGTGAGTTCTAACAGAGGGTATTCGCCCTCGCCCCAAACTGCAAAGTCGAAACAATCAAAAACCTTGAGCATTTCGGCTGCTGATTGCTTAGAATCGAACCCACCAATCACGATTTTAACTTGGGGATACATATCTTTTATAGCCCGGGCAATCAATAGCGCAGGAACCCATTGATAAAATTTAGCGGAAAATCCGGCAAGCAAAACATTTGAAAAGTCTATCGATTTTAATTCCCTGTTAAGAAATTCGTTCAATTGAGAAAAGGTTTTTTCCGGCAATTCGGAAAAGAACTTTGCCCTGCGGCCTTTATTATAGATTTTGCTCGATTTATAGGTGATCTGCAGCAAATGGGCAACCTTTTTATGTATTACTTTGTCGTTATAATGTTTTGCCAGGGCATAAACAAATGGCATGACTCTGCCCAATTCAAAAAAATCATCAACAAATAGCCTCCCCCATTCGGCATGTTGAGTTTCGAATTTTATGTTCCAATAAATTATTTCGGCCGAGTGTCGGTTTTGTTTTAAGACGCTTTTAAGAATATTGAGCGAAGGTGAAGGCATGTGAGTATGTGCCGGGGGCATACAATTTAATATAACTCTAGCATGCTTGTCCATATTCTCTGGGTTTCTAGAGGATAAATTTTGAGTGAGGTAAAATAACCTCAGTATGATAAATGATTTTTATCAAACACAATAAACAACTATTAACTCATCAGAATTACCCAATGAATTCAATGTGTTAAGCAAAAAAATGTGCTTTTATTTATTTTTTCTTAACTACTTTTTTGTCAGCCTCCATCTTTTTAGCCACTACTTTCTTAGCCGTCGTTTTTTTTGCTGTGGGTTTAGCGACAGTTTTTTTTGCAGTAATTTCTTTTTTTATTAAATCCTGTGGGGCAGGGTTCACAGCATTAACTTTCCTAAAAACAACTTCGATTTTAGCAACCTCATACCCTTTAGGAATACCGGGTGCTTTCACCGGAACTGTAATTAGGGATTTGGTGTCCGATGCCAAAGGTAAATTGGCCTTGTTCGATTTTACTTTCTTTGCTTTCATAATTTGTTAATTTTACTCACAAATATAGTCTATAAAATATAAAACGCAAACAAAAATTAACTAATTTTATCAAGAAAATAACAGACTTATCAACTAATAATCAAATTTCTTCGACGAAATAAATAAATCAGTATGCGAAAAACAATTTATTTCTAATGTACGAATAATGAAAAAAAAGTTACTTATTTTATCTTTTATCTTTTGTACACTGCCAGTTTTATTATATTGTCAAAATAATCCTGAGGCCGAAGCAGAAAAACTTAAAATCAAATTGCTAAAAGTTGGAGGGACTGAGAAGGCAAGAACCTTGCTTTCTCTTAGCTATATTTATAATACCCTATCTACTGATTCGGCTTTTCACTACGCACAAATGGCCTTGAAATTTGCCAAAATTTTGAAAAATGATACTCTAATAGGTCGTTCTTTATTGTATATTGGTCAGGCACACTTGCTATCTGGAAATGACTCCTTATGCATTAGCGCATTTAGTGAGTCAGCGGAGATTTTTAAAAAGAATAATGATTCTTTAAACCTGGCAAATGTACTGACTGCAATTGGTCAGTATTATTATTATAAGGCTGAATATGATAATTCTTATAGGGCTTATAACAAAGCACTTGTCATCTACAGTAAACTTAATGATCCTAAATCGTATGATAATGTAATTCTTGTCCTCAATGGTATTAGTTTTATTTATTTCGAGCGAAAAGATTATAAAAACACTTTGTTTTATATGCACCGTGCACTAAAAATTGCGGATGCACTAAATGATAATGGGTATACAGTGGCTACCTTATACAGCAGTATGGGGAGTGTATATTATGATTGGAAACAATACGATAAAGCGTTAGAGTATTACCGTAAGGCATTCGAAATTAATAAATCCAATGGCAACAGCAGTTTGCTTGGGTATTCTTTGAATGAAGTGGGAAAAACTTATTTAATTATGGGTCATTCGGACACTGCCTATTATTATTTTTCAGAGGCAGCTATTATTTTCTCAGAAGTAAAGGATGATTTGGGGATTTCAGTATCAGACCAATACATGGGAGATATCTATCAGGAAAAGCAAAAGTTTGAAATAGCCTTGAGATACTATAAAACTGCCTTATCCATCTGTGAGAAAAAAGATGAGCAAGCCAGAATGTCGAGCATTCTTTTTGAAATTGGAAAAACCTATTATAAAATGAAACTTATGGACAGGGCACTTGAGAACAGCAATAGAAGTCTCAATATTGCCTTGAAAGTCGGATTTACGGACTATATATATAAGGATTACGAATTGCTTTCCGATATCTATACTGCTATGGATAGTTGCGGTAATGCTTTCTTTTTCTATAAGAAATTCATTACTAAAAGAGACTCCATTTTCAACAAAGATATTCATCAGCAAATTTCGGATATTCAGGGTAAATACGAATCTGAAAAAAGGGAAAAGGAAATTAAAATTTTAAAACAAAAAGAAGAAATACAGAAGATTGATTTGCGAAGGCAGAAGATTGCCAAAAACTCTTTTATCATCGTGACCATATTATTAATGATTTTGGCTATTGTTATTTTCAGGAATTTCCGAATGAAAAAGAAAGCCAATCTGCTTATTGCTGCCGAAAAGGATAAATCTGATAAACTTCTAATGAACATTTTACCAGAAGAAACTGCAGAAGAATTGAAAAGGGAAGGCTTTGCTAAAACAAGATATTATGACCAGGTAAGCGTTCTTTTTACCGACTTCAAAGGGTTTACGGCTATTGCCGAAAAGATGGCACCCGAGAATCTGGTTGCAGAACTGGATTATTGCTTTAAAGCGTATGATATGATTATTGAAAAATATCACGTCGAAAAAATTAAGACAATTGGCGATTCTTACATGTGTGCCGGCGGATTGCCAGTCCCAAATACAACCAATCCTAGTGATGTAGTTAATTGTGGTATCGAAATATGCAATTTTATGAATGATTATAAAAGGGAACGGATCGCCAGGAACCAACCATTCTTTGAAGTTAGGATTGGGATTCATACTGGTCCGGTTGTATCGGGAATTGTCGGTAGCAAAAAATTCGCTTACGATATATGGGGGGATACGGTTAATACGGCAGCCCGAATGGAATCATCAGGAATCCCCGGGTCTGTTAATATTTCTGGGGATACTTATCTTTTAATAAAGGATGATTTCAAATGCTCCTATCGTGGAAAGATTGAAGCTAAGAACAAAGGGTTAATCGACATGTACTTGGTCGAATGCTGCTTGAAACTAAAGGCTGAATAAAAGATCGTATCTAAAATCTAATTGTTAAAAGTATAGCCAATACCTACACTCAGCATATGCAAAAATGCATGTTTGCTGATAGGTTCTATTTGATCCTTCCCAATTAGCGACACATGAGGATTGTATCCTGCACGGAAAAAAAGGCCGTTTACTTTTTCGTAGCGAACACCTATTCTGCCTGTCATTGCCATGTACGAAATATTGTTTTCGGCCACGCTGATCTTACTGTAGTTTTTATAAACATACAAATAGTCTGCCCCCAGGCCGACTTCGAAAAGCCAGGCTCCACGACCCATCATGAAGTTAAACTCTACCGGAGCTCCGGCTGCCGATATTTTCGGGAAGGTGAAATAATTAACTCCGAATCGAATACTGGCCATATAATTACGGTTGCACATCACCACCACATCGGCATTAACTGAATTGATACCTAATCCTGCAAAATTGTAAGTGGTCTCGTGAAAGAGACTCCACTTCGGACAAAAATTACTTTTGGTTTTGCAATTCCCTGCCCTATAGGAAGTGGATTGTGCTGTGCCAGTATGTATTATTGAAGACAGGCAAAGTATTAGGAGTAGTTTTTTCATGCGATTTGGTTTGTATTTAAATACCTGAACAAATTAATTAACGGTCTTCAAGCCCTTTTATTGGTGGAATATCTTTATTTTTGGCAAAATTATCTGTTTTTTGATTCTAATTGTATGTTGTTAAAAAGATATCTGTTTCTAAGCATTGCCGTTTTACTGCTATCTGTATTAAATCCTTTGTATGGCCAGAAAGCCAGTGTGAAAGGTTTTGTGTACGAAAAAGCTACCGGCGAGCCGGCTATATTTACCAGTGTTTATCTCTATAAAACCACCTATGGTGCTACTACTGATGTGAACGGCTTTTTTGCCATCACCCAGATACCACCGGGAGAATACATTTTAATGGCTACTTTTTTGGGGTATGATACTTTAAGAATGCCTATAACCATTAATAAAGGAGATAATATCAACAAAAAACTTTACATTGAAAAAGCAGCATACGACATTAAAGGTGTCAATATAACTGCCGACATGCAGGACAATAAAACAGAAACCAAAGTTTCTGAAATTACTGTTACTCCCAAAAAGATAGAGCAGATACCTTCAATTGGTGGTGTTCCCGACCTTGCCCAATATCTTCAGGTTATGCCAGGTGTTATTTTTACAGGCGATCAGGGGGGGCAATTATACATTCGTGGAGGTTCGCCTGTACAAAACAAAGTGCTACTCGACGGAATGATAGTCTACAATCCTTTCCATTCCATTGGCTTATTTTCAGTTTTCGATACCGATATTCTTAAGAATGCTGATGTTTACACTGGCGGTTTCGGTGCTGAATTTGGTGGCAGAATTTCTTCAGTAATGGATATTACTACCCGTGATGGGAATAAAAAACGATTTGCAGGGAAGGTCGATGTGGGTACATTTGGAGCAAAATTACTTCTCGAAGGACCCATTGTTAAACAAAAGGAAAATGACAAAGGAAATGCCTCCTTTATTTTTTCGGCAAAGAATTCTTATCTGAAACAAACTTCAAAAGTTCTTTACAAATACATCAACAGCGAAGGTCTCCCATTCAACTATCTCGATCTTTACGGGAAAATAGCCATCAATGCAGCTAACGGTAGCAAGGTAAATCTTTATGGTTTCAGATTTAGTGACCAGGCTGATTATCGCGACGTAGCTACTTTCAAATGGGGATCATATGGTGGCGGCTTAAATTTTGTGGTTATCCCTTCAAAAACCTCCATGCTAATCGATGGAATTCTTGCCTATTCAAGCTATCATATTTCTCTGACCGACCAAACCAACCTGCCCAAATCAAGCGATATCAATGGTTTTAATTTTGGTTTAAATTTCACTTCATTTCTGGGAAAAAACGAGTTTCGCTATGGTATTGAGATACTGGGATTCGGAACCAACTTCAATTTCTATAATTCTGCCAACCGTCTTATTTACCAAAAAGAATCAACCACTGAATTTGCTTTATATCTCAAATACAAATGGGTGATTGGCAAATTTCTCATCGAACCCAGTGTCAGAGGACATGAATACGCTTCTTTATCTACATTTTCACCAGAACCGCGTTTAGCAATAAAATATAATGCCACCAAACATCTTCGTTTCAAACTGGCAGCGGGTATGTATTCTCAAAACTTAATTTCAGCAAGTTCAGACCGTGATGTGGTAAATCTTTTCTATGGCTTTATTTCCGGTCCCGATAATTTGCAAAAGGAGTTCGACGGAAAAGAGGTAACTCACGCCTTACAGAAAGCGGATCACGTAATTTTTGGTGTTGAGATTGATCTGGCCAAAAACCTTACAATGAATTTGGAAGGATACTACAAATGGTTCACTCAGCTAACCAATATCAACCGCAGTAAAGTATATAATGATTCTCCTGAATATTCAGACAAACCTGACTATTTGAAAAAAGATTTTGTGATTGAAACCGGCGATGCTGAAGGTATCGATCTTACCTTAAAATACGAATGGCGACAGTTATATTTCTGGGGAGTATATTCTTTTGGTTTTATTCACAGGTATGACGGAATTGATACCTACTTCCCGCATTACGACCGTCGCCATAATGTCAATCTTGTGGGTTCCTATAAATTTGGTAAAAACCTGGGATGGGGTGTAAATGCCCGTTGGAATTTGGGCTCGGGATTCCCGTTCTCACAAACACAGGGTTTCTATGAGATTCTCAATTTTGCTGATGGAATCAATACCAATTATACCACCGATAACGGAGATGTAGGTATTATTTATGCCGGTTACGACAGCGGACGTTTGCCTTTCTATCACAGACTAGACATATCGGCCAACAAAACCTTTTGGTTTAGTGAAACCACCTCCCTTGATATCAACGTGAGCGTGACCAATGTTTACAACAGGAAAAACATTTTTTACTTCGATCGTATTACCTATAAACGAATCAACCAGTTGCCTATTATGCCCAGTTTGGGGATTAGTTTGAAATTCTAATTTGAAAATCTGTTTTTCATTTTACTGACAAAATGTCATAAAATTGTCTTGAAATCTTGCCATTTGTTAGAAATGGCCTACATTTGCATTTGATTAAAAACAGTATTATGGATGTACAATCAATAAAACAACGTTTCGGAATTATAGGTCATTCTACAGTCCTTGAATTATCTTTAGATGTTGCCCGACAGGTTGCACCAACAGATTTGAGTGTATTGATTACTGGGGAAAGCGGATCGGGTAAAGAGGTATTCCCTCAAATCATTCACCAGTTAAGTGCACGTAAACACGGACCTTACATTGCTGTCAATTGCGGGGCAATACCCGAAGGGACTATTGATTCTGAACTTTTCGGTCATGAAAAAGGCTCTTTTACCGGGGCACATGAGGCAAGAAAAGGCTATTTTGAGGTGGTTAATGGAGGTACGATATTCTTAGACGAGATTGCAGATATGCCCCTTTCAACCCAGGCGCGCTTATTAAGAGTTCTTGAATCCGGTGAATTTATCAAAGTGGGTTCCTCGAAGGTTCTTAAAACCAATGTCAGAATCATTGCTGCTACCAATATAAATCTTACAGAAGCCATACAAAATGGTAAGTTTCGTGAAGATCTTTACTATAGACTTAACTCGGTTCCTATAACTGTCCCCCCCTTACGCGATAGAAAAAATGACATACTATTATTGTTCCGCAAATTCGCATCCGACTTTGCCGACAAATATAAAATGCCGGGGATAGCTTTGGATGAAGAGGCCCAGGGATTGATGTTGAATTATCGTTGGCCGGGCAACATACGACAGTTGAAAAACATAACCGAACAGATCTCCATCATCGAAAAGCAAAGAAACATTAATGCCCAGACCCTGGCCAAATATCTTCCGCAGGCTAACATTAGTAAACTCCCGGTTTTACTAAAGAACCAGAAAGAAATGATGGATTTCTCGGAAAGGGATATACTGTATCGTGTGCTTTTCGAAATGCGGAAAGATATAACCGATCTTAAACATTTGGTAGGCGAAATTTTAAAGGATGGAAATATTACAGCAGATATTCAGGATCTGAAATCTCAATTTCTGCACAATTTAAAATCTGAATTTAATCAGGATTTTGCCACAGAACATAAAGTTCAGATCCACGAACCTGATACCATTCTGACAGAATCAGTCCAATATCCGGATGTTTACGAGGAGACACTTTCCTTGCAGGAAAAAGAAAAACATACCATTATAAAGGCATTGGAAAAATATCCTAAAAAACGTCGGTTAGCTGCTCAGGAACTGGGAATTTCAGAGCGCACTTTATATCGCAAGATACAGGAGTACGATATAGAAAAGTAAATCATAGCGGTTTTGAATATTGTTGTCAATACGCGACTGCTATTAAAAGGCAGGTTGGAAGGTATCGGATGGTTTTCGTTTGAAACCTTGAAACGTATTACCCAAAATCATCCCGAACACACCTTTTATTTTGTTTTCGACAGACCCTTCGAAAGGGATTTTGTTTTTTCCGAAAATGTGATCCCAATCGTAATCGGGCCTCAGGCACGTCATCCTTTTTTATTCTATTTATGGTTTGAATATTCCATCCCCAGGATATTAAAAAGGGTAAAAGCCGATTTATTTGTTTCTCCTGACGGTTATTTGTCGCTACGAGCCAAAGTGCCTCAAATAGCGGTTATACACGATCTGAATTTCGAACATTTTCCCGAAGACCTGCCGTGGATCATTTCAAAATATTATAAATACTTTTTCCCGCGCTTTGCGGCAAAAGCCAAACGTATTGCGACCGTTTCCGAATATTCGAAAAATGATATTCAGGAAAGATACGGAATTCCGCATAGCAGAATAGATGTTGTTTTTAATGGGGTGAACGAAATGTTCCATCCGATACCGGAAACAGAAAAGACATCTATAAAGAAAAAGTTTACCCATGGAAGCGAATATTTTATTTTTATAGGGGCCCTATTACCCAGGAAAAATCTGAAAAATCTTTTTCTGGCATTTGATATTTTCAAAAAGCAGAATCATAGTAATATTAAATTGGTCATTGTAGGAG